>NZ_JBIWAE010000004.1:0-152258 GCF_044759865.1 Streptomyces sp. NPDC099050
ACCTGGCACCTCGCCCCAGCCGACACATGACCACGAGGGGCTGCCCGGCCTCCGGCCGGACAGCCCCTCAACAAGATCTTCATCAGTCTTCTAGGCACCTTGCCCTGTGAGGCAGCGCACACAGGCTGCTCACGTCGCGCGCGAGGCCGAGCGGAGGCGGTTGAACTCGGCCACGTGCCGCTTGTGTTCCTCGTACGTCGCCGAGAAGCGGGTGTCACCCTGCTTGATGGTGACGAAGAAGAGCCAGTTTCCGGGTGTCGGGGCCACCGCGGCGGCCATGGCCTGCAGGCCGGGGCTGTCGATCGGGGTGGGCGGCAGGCCCTGGCGTTCGTACGTGTTGAAGGGGCTGTCGATCTTCGTCTCGCTCAGCTTGGTGTCCACCGTGGAACGGTTCAGCGCGTAGTTGATGGTGGAGTCCATCTGGAGCGGCATCGATTTCGCCAGCCGGTTGTGCACCACCCGGGCGACCTTGCCCATGTCCCCGAGGGTCTCGGCCTCCGCCTCGATGATGCTGGCGAGGGTGGCCGTCTGGTACGGGGTCATTCCGTGGGCCTTGCCGCCGTCGGCGACGGCCTTGGTGGCGAGGCTCTTGTTGGCCGTGTCCACCATGTAGGTGAGCAGTGAGGCCGGGGTGGACTTCGAGGTCACCGGGTAGGTGGCCGGGAAGAGGTACCCCTCCGGGTTGCCCTTCGCCTCGGCGGGCAGCGACAGCGCGGTCGTGGCGGCCGCGGCCTTGGCGGAGCCGGCCGGGAGCTTCAGTTCGCGGTCGATGGCGGCGTAGACCTGTGGGGCCCGCCAGCCCTCGGGGATCAGCAACTGGCGCGGCTTCTCGGGCGCCTGCTCCCCGGGAAACAGGGGGATCAGGAGGGCTACCCCGAGCCCCAGGACGGTTCCGAGGAAGAGCGCCAGCCTGCCCCGGCGCGTGAGCCGGGAACGGCGCGGTGACGGCGGCCGGTTCTCATGACGCATGCGGGCACGCTAACCCGCTAACCGTCGAATTCCCGACATCCGGCCCGTGCGCCGGTCATACGATCACACGTTCACCGGGGTCGGTTCGGTGCCGCGCAGGGTGTCTGGCTTGAACGTCCCGGGCTTGAGCAGGCCCGCCGTGCGCAACTCGGAACCGGGCGCCCCGGAGAGCAGTCCTCCGGACGCCGGTGTCTCCGGCTTGAGCGCGGTCTCCCGGTCGCGGCGCACGAGGGCGGCGTACCGGCCGTCGGCCTTCAGCAGTTCCTCATGGGTGCCGCGCTCCGCTATCCGGCCGCCATCGAGGACGACGATCTGGTCGGCGTCGCGGACGGTGGAGAGACGGTGGGCGATGGTGATGGTGGTGCGGCCCTCGGAGAGGTTGTCGATGGCGCGCTGCACGGCGTGCTCGGTGCGGGTGTCCAGCGCGCTGGTGGCTTCGTCGAGGATCAGCACCGGCGGGTCGCGCAGGATGGTGCGCGCGATGGCCAGGCGCTGCTTCTCTCCGCCGGAGAACCGGTAGCCCCGCTCGCCGACCAGGGTGTCGTACCCGTCGGGGAGGGACTCGATGTGGTCGTGGATCTGGGCCGCGCGGGCCGCCTCCGCTATCTCCTCATCGGTGGCGTCCGGCTTGGCGAAGCGCAGGTTGTCCGCGACGGAGGCGTGGAAGAGGTAGGTCTCCTGGGACACCACGCCGATGGAGCGGGCCAGGGAGTCGAAGTCGAGGTCGCGCACGTCCACGCCGTCGAGGGCGACCCGGCCGCCGGTGACGTCGTAGAGCCGGGGCACGAGATAGCTCAGCGTGCTCTTGCCGGATCCGGTCGGGCCGACCACCGCGAGGGAACCGCCGGCCGGGACCGTGATGTCGATGCCCGTGAGGGTGGGGCCGCTCTTGGCGTCGTAGGCGAAGTGGACGTCCTCCAGGCGGACCTCGCCCTTGGCGCGGTCCAGGCGGACGGGTTCCTCGCGCTCGGTGATGTCCACCGGCAGGTCGAGGTACTCGAAGATGCGGGCGAAGAGCGCCAGGGAGGTCTGGATCTGGACGCCGGTCGACAACAGGCTCACGGCGGGCCGGAACAGGCCCTGCTGGAGGGTGACGAAGGCGACGAGGGTGCCGACCGAGAGCGAGGGGGCTCCGCTCTGCAGGGCTATGCCGGCCGCCCAGTAGATGAGCGCCGGCATGGCGGCCATGACGATGCCGATGGTGGACATCCGCCAGCGCCCGGCCATGCTGGAGCGCACTTCGAGGTCGACGAGCTTCTCGGACTCCTCCGCGAAGGAGCTGGTGAGCGAATCGGCGCGGCCCATGGTGCGGCCGAGCAGGATGCCGCTGACCGACAGGGACTCGGTGACCGTCGCGGCCATCGCGGCCATCTGCTTCTGGCGCTGCGCGGTGATCTTCTTGCGCTCGCCGCCGACGCGGCGGCTGATCCACACGAAGACGGGCAGCAGGGCGAGCGAGACGAGCGTGAGCCGCCAGTCGAGCGCGAGCATCGCGACGACCGAGGCGATGACGGCCGTCGCGTTCGAGACGAGGGAGGTCGCCGTGGAGGTGACCGTGGCCTGCATGCCGCCGATGTCATTGGCGATGCGGGACTGCACCTCGCCGGTGCGCGTACGGGTGAAGAAGGCCAGCGGCATCCGCTGGAGCTGGGCGTAGACGGCGGTGCGCAGATCGTGCATGACGCGCTGGCCGACGGTGGTGGATATCAGGGTCTGGAGCACGCCGAAGATGCTGGTGACGACGGCGGTCGCGATCATGCCGAGGGCGAGCAGGCTCAGCAGCCCGGTACGGCCCTGCGGGATCGCGACGTCGAGGATCTCCTTCAGCAGGAAGGGGGTGGCGACCCCGACCAGCGAGGAGGCGGCGACCAGCACGCCGACGACGGCGAGGCGGCCCCGGTAGGGCCGGAACAGGCCGACGATGCGGCGCAGCTCGCGCGGCCGCTCGTCCGGGGCGGGACCGCTGGGGTCCAGGGATTCTTTCGAGGGCTCCCACTCGGGTTCCTTGGGGCGCATGGGCCTCCTTCATGACAGGTGACGAGACTCGAATGAGCATAGCTCATTGTTACCTATACTCACAATGAATCTGGTCCTGATATCGTTCCCATTATGAGGACCGCAGCATGAGCACCGCTTCCGAGACCACCGACGGCACTGACGCCACCGCCGACACCACGGACAGCGTGCTCGCCGAGCAGCTGCTCCGGCTGACCCGGCGGCTCCACCGCATCCAGAAGCGCCATCTGGAGCCGCTCGGCATCACCCCGGCCCAGTCCCGGCTGCTGCGCACCGTCGCCCACCTCTCCGCGGTGCGACCGCCCCGGATGGCGGATCTCGCGGCCCGCCTGGAGGTGGTGCCCCGTGCCGTGACCACACTGGTCGACGGCCTGGAGAGCGCCGACTGCGTCCGCCGCGTGCCCGACCCGGAGAACCGCCGTGTCATAAGGATCGAGCTCACCGACACCGGCCGCGCCACGCTGCGCCGCCTGCGCAACGCGCGAACCGGCGCCGCAGAGGAGATCCTGGCTCCATTGACCGCCGATCAGCGCGAGGTGCTCGGCGGCTTGCTGAACGCTCTGGCGGACGCTCCGGCGGAGCACGGCTGCTGACGGGCGACGGTCCGGCCGGGACCGGGCCGGGGCTGCGCCGAACGAGTGAGAACGACCGACACGGCGCGAGTTGAGGGGCTGCAGATGCCACTGCTGGAACCGAAGCCGGGGGCCCTGCGCCCGCGCACCCCCAGCGGCCCCGCCCCCGACCGCGTGCCGGACCGCAGGTCGACGGGCACCCCCGAGCCGCTGCGGAGCGAGCTGGCCGAACTGCTGGGCGCCGGCAAGGTGCTCTCGGGCGTCTCCGACCTGGTCCGGTACGCCTCGGACGCCTCCCCGTACCGGTTCCTGCCGCAGGTCGTCGTGATCGCCGAGGACATCGACGACGTCTCCGCCGTCCTGTCCTACGCCCACGGCAAGCAGCGCGAGGTGGTCTTCCGGGCCGCCGGGACCTCCCTCAACGGTCAGGCCCAGGGCGAGGACATCCTCGTGGACGTCCGCCGCCACTGGGCCGGGGTCGAGGTGCTGGAGGAGGACCTGCGGGCCCGGATCCAGCCCGGCACCACGGTCGTGCGCGCCAACGCCGCGCTCGCCCGGCACGGCCGCGTCCTCGGCCCGGACCCGGCCAGCGCCATCGCCTGCACCCTCGGCGGAGTCGTCGCGAACAACGCCTCGGGCATGACGGCGGGCACCACGAGGAACTCGTACCGCACCCTGTCCTCCCTCACCTTCGTCCTGCCGAGCGGCACCGTCGTGGACACCGCCGACCCGCTCGCCGACGGGGAGCTGGCGCACGCCGAGCCCGCCCTGTGCCACGGGCTGATGGAGATCAAGAGGGAGATCGAGGCGGATCCGGAACTCGTCGCCCGCATCCGGGCCAAGTACGAGATCAAGAACACCACCGGCTACCGCCTCGACGCCTACCTCGACGGCGCCACCCCGGTGGAGATCCTGCGCGGGCTGATGGTCGGCTCCGAGGGCACGCTCGGCTTCATCGCCGAGGTCGTCTTCGACACCCTGCCGCTGGACCGCGAGCTCACCAGCGCCCTGCTCTTCTTCCCCTCGCTGCCCGCCGCGGCCGCCGCCGTACCGCTCTTCAACGAGGCGGGGGCGCTGGCCGTCGAGCTGATGGACGGCAACACCCTGCGCGCCTCGGTGAGCGTCGCGGGGGTCCCCGCCGACTGGGCCGCTCTGCCCAAGGACACCACCGCGCTGCTGGTGGAGTTCCGGGCCCCCGACGAGGCCGGCCGCGCGGAGTACGAGCGGCGGGCCGCCGGGGTGCTGGCCGGGCTGGACCTGGTGGCCCCGGTGGCCTCGGTGACCAACGCCTTCACCCGCGACGCCAGGACCATCTCCGGTTACTGGAAGGCCCGCAAGGCCTTCGTCACGGCCGTCGGCGGCGCCCGCGCCTCCGGCACTACCCTGATCACCGAGGACTTCGCCGTCCCCCCGTCCCGGCTGGCCGAGGCCTGCGAGGCGCTCCTCGAACTCCAGGCGGAGCACGGCTTCGACGCCGCCGTGGCGGGCCACGCCGCCCACGGCAACCTGCACTTCCTGCTCGCCTTCGACGCCGCCCGGCCCGCGGACGTGGAGCGGTACGCCGCGTTCATGGACGCCTTCTGCCGGCTCACCGTGGAGCGGTTCGACGGCTCGCTGAAGGCCGAGCACTCCACCGGCCGCAACATGGCCCCCTTCCTGGAACTGGAGTGGGGGCCCCGGGCCACCGAGATGATGTGGCGCACCAAGCGGATCATCGACCCCGACCTGGTGCTCGCCCCGCGGATCCTCCTGGACCGCGACCCGAAGGCGCACCTGCGCGGCCTCAAGACGATCCCCCAGGTGGAGGCCGTCGCCGACCCCTGCATCGAGTGCGGGTTCTGCGAACCGACCTGCCCCAGCGAGGACCTGACGACCACCCCGCGCCAGCGGATCGTGCTGCGCAGGGAGATGATGCGCCAGCAGCCCGGCTCCCCGGTGCTCGGCGGCCTGCTCGATGCGTACGGGTACGACGCCGTGGACACCTGCGCCGGCGACTCCACGTGCAAGCTCGCGTGTCCCGTGGGCATCGACACCGGCGCCCTGATGAAGGACTTCCGCCACCGCCGGCACAGCCCGCGCGAGGAGCGCGCCGCCGAGCTCGCCGCCCTGCGGTTCGGCGCGGTCGAAGTGGCCGCGCGGCTCGCCGTGGCCGCCGCCGACAAGATCACCGATGCCGTCGGGGACGGGATCCTGCGGGCCGTGACGGGGGCCGCGCGCAAGGCCGTACGGCCCGACCTGGTTCCGGAGTGGCTTCCGCAGGTCCCGGGCGCCGCGGCCCGCAAACTGCCCGTCACCCGGCGCGCGGGCGCCGCCGCGGTCTACTACCCGGCCTGCGTCAACCGGATCTTCGGCGGCCCCGACGGTACGTCCGGGCCCTCCCTGCCCGAGGCCGTGGTGGCGGTGTCGGAGCGGGCGGGCAGGCCGGTGTGGATCCCCGGGGACGTCCGGGGCACCTGCTGCGCGACGATCTGGCACTCCAAGGGGTACGACGCCGGCAACCGCGTGATGGCCAACCGGATCGTGGAGGCCGCCTGGGGCTGGACGGCCGGCGGACGGCTGCCGATGGTGGTCGACGCGTCCTCCTGCACCCTGGGCATCGCGCACGAGGTGGTCCCCTACCTGACGGACGACAACCGGGCCCTCCACTCCGAGCTGCGGATCGTCGACTCCGTCGTCTGGGCCGCCGAGGAGCTGCTGCCGCACCTGGAGGTCCGGCGCACGGTCGGCTCGGCGGTGCTCCACCCCACCTGCTCGATGCGGCACCTGGACGACGAGGCGCAGTTGCGGGCGGTGGCCGAGGCCTGCGCCGACGAGGTGGTGGTCCCGTACGACGCGGGGTGCTGCGCCTTCGCCGGCGACCGCGGCATGCTGCACCCGGAGCTGACGGAGTCGGCGACGGCCCGCGAGGCCGCCGAGGTGACGGCGCGGGAGTTCGACGCGCACCTGTCGGCGAACCGGATGTGCGAGGTGGGCATGGACCGGGCCACGGGCCGCAGCTACTACTCGGCGCTGCTGGAACTGGAGCGGGCCACCCGGCCCTAGGGCGTGTATCGGAAGTGGTCTGGTGACCGTTCCGGTTCAGGTCGCTAGCCGGCGGAGACAACCCGGTCGGGCCGACCGCGTGGGGCGATGGCCACTTCGTGGACCGCGCCTCCCTCGGTGGTCATGCGAATCCGGTCGGGAGCCGTCCACACGGTCTCGCCGAGTCCGTTGTCTTCGGAGTCGCCGTTGAAGCAGCCGACATTCCACCGGCGCTCCAGCGGTGGGTGCCCCTGGTGGACGTAGACGCACCAAACCGGGTCAAGGGAGCCGCTCCGTGACACCACGACCAGTCGGCGGTCGACACGGCCGGGGGCCGCTTCAGTCTTCAATGCCTCGTCCGACCCACCGAACGCGGCGGAGACAAAGCCCCCGACGAGCAGCGTGGGAACGCCGATGACGAGCAGCGCGATGAGCAGGGGCATACGCAGCAAAGACTCGGCCAGTCCCAGGAGGACCGCCCCGATGAGCGTGGCCAGGGCGAGAAATCCCAGCAGGAGGACGTACTCACGGAGGCGGAGCAGCAGGATCAGCTCGCCCTCACCTCCCGCCTCGAACCCGACTATGGCCGCGACGCCGAAGATGGCTGCCACCGCCAGCAGCAGGAAGGCCAACGGTGTGCGATATCGAGTGAAGTTCATGATCCCCCGAACGATGTGGATCATGCAGCCTAAGGGGGAAGGCGGGACAGAGGCTAGGGTCGACAGGTGTGAGTCACAGCCACTCGTTGATAGCCGCGACAAGCACGGTCGCCTCGTAGCGGACCGCGAGCTTGTCGTACCGCGTGGCGACGGCGCGGTGCCTCTTGAGGCGGTTGATCCCGCACTCGACCGCGTGGCGCTCGCGGTAGTCGGCCAGGTCGAAATGCGGTGGCCGGCCGCCGTGGGAGCCGAGTCTCCTGCGGTTGCGCGCTTGGTCGACCTTGTTCGGGATGGTGCAGCGGATTCCTCGGCGGCGCAGGTAGGCGCGGTTCTTGCGTGAGGCGTACGCCTTGTCGGCCCGAACGCGGTCGGGGCGGACCCGCGGCCGGCCCGGTCCGATGCGGGGTACGCGGATCTTTGCCAGCACCGGTTCGAACTGCGGCGAGTCTCCTCGCTGCCCCGCCGTCACCACGATCGACATGGGCTTTTGACCTTGCTCCACGGCCAAGTGCAGCTTGGTGGTGAACCCGCCGCGCGAGCGTCCGAGCCCGTGGTCACCCGGCTCGGTGGCCACTCCACCCGGCGGTTCCTTCTGCAGGTCACCCCGCTTTCGGGCTCCAGCCGCATGCTGATGGGCGCGGCACACCGTGGAGTCGACGCTCAGGTCCCACACGATCGCACCCTTCACGTCGGCCAGGGACTGGAGCCGGGTAAGGACCCGGTGCCAGGTGCCATCCCGCTGCCACCGGCGGAACAGATCGTAGATCCGGCCCCATGGTCCGTACTCCGCGGGCACGTCCCGCCACGGAACACCGGTCCGGACCCGGAACCGTATGCCGTCGATCAACTGCCGCCGAGGCCAGACGGGCGGCCGCCCCGCCTTCGCCCCCTTCGGCAACAACGGCTCCAGCACCGCCCACTGCTCGTCCGTGAGATCTCCCCGCCCCATGAACGATGATCATTCACCGCCAAGATCCATTTTCGACACACGGCCTAGGGCCGGGAGGCCCAGCCCCTCCGGTGCTCCGGTCAGACCACGGTCACCTGGTGGTGCACCACGGCGTCGAACAGGTAGCCCTGCGTGTTGTGGGCCGTGGTCGCCGGCTGGGTCCGTCCGGTGGCGTCGGTGGCCCGCGCGAGCAGCGCGGTCGGACCGGTGGCGCGCGGGGTCCACGGCAGGGACCAGCGCACCCAGCTGCCCCGGCGCGGGGCGTCGTGCAGCCGGGCCCGCTGCCAGCGGTGCCCGCCGTCGGTGCTGACCTCCACCCGGTGGACGGGCGCCGCGCCCGACCACGAGCGCCCGGTCAGCAGCCGCGTCCGGTGGGCCGGGACGGTCGCACCGTGCTCCAGTTCGAAGGCGCTCTTGAGGGTCTGCCGGGTCAGCGGGGCACTGCCCTGCGGGGGCTGGTCGGGCCCGAACAGCCGGTACAGGTCGGTGTTCCACGGTGTGTAGAGGGGCTGCCCGCTCACCTCGATGTCCCCTACCCACTTGATCGAGGAGATCCCGATCCAGTCCGGTACGACCACGCGGACCGGACCGCCGTGGTCGGGCGGCAGCGGCTCGCCGTTCATCTCGTACGCGAGGATCACGTCGTCGAGGGCCTTGGAGACGGGCAGCGGGCGCCGCACCCGGCCCAGGTTGACCCCGTTCGTGACCACCTCGTCGTCCAGCCCGCGGGGCAGTACGTCCACGGCTGCGCGGGTCAGGCCGGCTCGCTTCAGGACGTCGGACAGCCGGGCGCCGTGCCAGCGTGCCACGCCGATCGCGCCGAGGGTCCACGCGGTCCCGGTCACCTGCTGCCCCTGCTGGGTGGTGTAGAAGCTCCGGCCGTTGCCCGCGCACTCGATGAACAGGGTCCGCTCGACCGCCGGCAGTGCGCGCAGCCTGTCGTAGGAGAAATCGACCGGCCCTCCGGCCAGGGCGTCGCCCCACACCTTCAGCCGCCAGTCGTGCGCGTCGAGGCGCGGGGTGACGGTGTGGTTGCGTACGAAGAACCGGTCGAGCGGGGTCAGCTGGCCCGTGCCGCGCAGGGCTGCGAAGTTCGTCTCCGCGTTGGTGCCCCGGATGGTGAACAGCTCGGGCGGCAGCGGCTTCACGGTCCCGGGCGCCGCGGCAGCGGCGGTCGTCGCGCCGGCGGCGGTCACGTCTCCGGCGGTCACTGCTCCGGCGGTTCCGGCGGCGCCCAGGCCCAGGGAGCCGGCCGCGGCCCCAGCGGCGAACAGCTTGAGCAGGTCGCGGCGGTCCACCCCGGAGGAGCGGGCGCGGCCGCGCGCCCACTGCCGCAGGCGCGCACGGTCGTACTGGCTCTCGTCCGACAGGTCGAGGGGCATGGCGGGACACTCCTTGGTCGTGTTTCCCGACGGACCGTAGGAGCCCGGCCCCACTTGCGGGAACCTCCTCGTCCCGATGGCCACGAACCTGCAACACAGCCGCAATGACGGACGGTTCGCGCGTCAGGCGCTGGTGTCCAGCTGCCAGAACAGCCGGTTCTCGAGGCATCGCGTCAGGTAGGGAACGCCATCGGTGTAGCCCGAGCCGTGGGCGTCGCCGAGCATGCGTGCGGCGAGCCCGCGATGCGCCGACTTCCACCGCTGGTGCCCGCTCTCCAGACGGCTGATCGCCGTGTCGAGCCGGTCCCACCCCGCCCGGCCCGGGCCCCCCGCGTTCCGGAGCTCGCGGTAGGCCCGGGTGACGGTGTCATGGCCGGGATCCTCCGACTCGGCCCGTACGACGGGCACGCTCGTGAACGCGGACGACCGCAGGCGGGGCACGGTCGGAACGCCGCACAGACCCTCGAAGCGTTTGTACTGTTCGGACTGAATGGCGCTGGCACCCTGGGTGTATTGCCGGAAGGCCGAGAACTGCTCCGCCCTCATCGTGGCCACGACGCGGAAAAGCGTCGCGGCCCGCTCGAACATGACCACCACGCGCTCCACCAGCTCCGCGGCCCCTTCCGGATTGCCCGCGCGCAGCGCCCCGATCACCTTCTTCACGGATTCCACCATTGCGGTGAAATGCATTTCGTGGGTCTGGAGGACGCGAATGAAGAAGTATTCGTCATGCACGACGGAGACGGGCTGGACGGTGACGTCGAACCACCGGGCTCGATCGTTCGCCGGCGGCCGGGGCAGGCCATCGGCGAGGCCTTCGAGGCGGGACCGGGGCGTGTGCGCCAGCCTCGACGGAAGGTCGTCGGCCTCCGGCGCACCGAGCCCCGTCGGCACGAGCCGCAGGGCGTGCCTCAACCGCGTGCTGAGCGTCGCCGCATCCGGCCGGTCCCGCCCGGACCCCGCCGGCGACCCGGCCGCCGCCTCGATCTCGAAACGCACCACGTCGGCCATCAGCAGGGTCGACATCCGGTCCGCGCTCAGCGCGGCGTCCCGGTGGTCCATGAGGAGTTCCAGGACCGGCAGCGCGAGGTAGGTGCGGTTCTGGAAGCGTCCCTCGTGTTTGTCGAGGACGCAGTCGAGAAAAGCGTCGAGGAACGGGCGGTCCACCCCGTGCCGCCGCCTGATGTCACTCAGCATGACGCGTACTCGATCCGACAGGAAATGCTTCCCCTTCCCCCGCACGTGTTCCGTCACGGACCGGGCGAGGGAAATACCATCGGATTCCTCCGGCATTCGGTCAGCGGTCGCCCACCGTCTGATCTCACGCAGGGCCGAAGCCCGCGATCCGCACGCGTCGCGAAGCGCGCACGCGCGGCCTCCGGCCGTTTTTCCTGCGCACTCGACCGTATTGCTCTCCGGGTCCGTCGACATACGTCTCTCCCAAGCCGTCATGCGGGGTGAAGGGTCGCTCTTCACTAGGCATGATCGAAAGACCGCGCGTCATGTCTCGGGAATTCGTGCCTTGACAGCGGACGCCGCACCCGCTTCGAGGTGCCCGGCCGCCGGGTGAGCGGCAGGTCCGCCCGCACAGAGCTCCGGCCAACGGAAAATCGATTGCCCCGGACGGGTACGGAACGCGAACCTTGCACGGTTTGGAACTCTCGACCAGTCATGGGGCGTCATGCAGATCAGCGATCTTCCGTATCCGGACCCAGGGGTACCCGATGCTCGCTCCGGCCCCCGGTTCCTCTGGTGGCTGGGGCGGGGCCAACTCGGCGGACAGGCCAAAAGCCTGGGCTGGGGGCTGCTCCACTTCGGCGGCGTCGCGGGACTGCCGTACACCGTGGGCCTGGGCATCGACGCGGTCGTGGACGGCGACGGCGGCCGGCTGCTGTGGGTCGGCGGTCTGACCGCGCTGCTCGGCGTCGCGATCTCGGTCGGCGACGCGATGCTGCACCGTACGGCCGTCACCAACTGGATCACCGCCGCCGCGCGGGTCCAGCAGCTGCTCGCCCGCAAGACCGCCGAGCTGGGCTCCGCCCTGACCCGGCGGGTCGCGGCGGGCGAGGTGGTGGCCGTGTCCACGGGCGACGTGGAGAAGATCGGCTGGTTCGTCGAGGCGGTCTCCCGCTTCCTGGCCGCCGCCCTGACCCTGGTCATCGGCTGTGTCGTCCTGGTCTTCTACGCGCCCACGATCGGCGTGGTCGTGGCCATCGGCATGCCGGTGCTCGCCCTGGCCGTCCTGCCCCTGCTGCCGCGCGCCACCCGGCGCGCAGACGTCCAGCGGGAGAAGGCGGGCAAGGCAACCGAGCTGGCCTCGGACACCGTCGCGGGGCTGCGGGTGCTGCGCGGCATCGGCGGCGAGGAACTGTTCCTCGGCCGCTACCGCGAGGCCTCGCAGCAGGTCCGCGAGGCGGCCGTGCACAGTGCCCGGATGTGGGCGCTGATCTCCGCGATCCAGGTGCTGCTGCCGGGCGCGCTGCTGATCACGGTGGTCTGGTACGGGTCCGCGCTCGTGCTGGACGGCCGGCTGGACGTCGGCGAACTCGTCGCCGCCTTCAGCGCGGTGGCGACCATGCTCTACCCGCTGCGGCACTTCGAGGAGATCGCGATGGCGTACTCCTTCTCCCGCCCCTCCGCCAAGCGGGCGGCGCGGGTGCTGTCGCTGACGCGGCACGGCGCGTCGGTGGATGCCGGTGCGGAGGCGATGGTCTCCGCGGAGGCGGAGGCGGAGGCAGGGGCGGGGGCAGAGGCGAAGGCGGAGGCCGGCGCGGAGCCCGTGGCCGCCGTCGAGCCGGTCCGCGTCGCCGAGAGCCCGCGGACCCCGGCTCCCGGCGCGGACCTGTACGACCCCGAGACCGGGCTGCTGGTCCCGGCGGGCCGACTCACCGCCGTGGTGTGCGGGGACCCCGACCTGGCGGGCCGGCTCGCCGAGCGCCTGGGCGGGCACCCGATCGACGCCACGACCGGGCCCTCCGTCCTGCTGGGCGGGGTCGCGCTGGACGAGCTCGCGCTCGGCACCGCGCGCGAGCTGGTCCTCGTACAGGACAAGGATCCGGTCCTGCTGTCCGGGACGCTGCGCGAGCTGTTCGACGTGCCGGCGTCCGGAGCGGTCGCACCGCCGGCGGCGCTCGCGGCGGCCCAGTGCGCGGACGTACTGGACGCCCTCCTGCAGTCCGCCCCGGACGGGGTGGACGACCCGATGGACGCCAGGATCACCGAACGCGGCCGCTCGCTGTCCGGCGGGCAGCGGCAGCGGCTGGCGCTGGCGCGGTCCCTGGTGACCGACCCCGAGGTGCTGGTGCTGGACGAGCCGACCTCGGCGGTCGACTCGCACACCGAGGCCCGGATCGCGGAGGGGATCTCGGCCCTGCGCTCCGGTCGCACGACGGTGGTGCTGGCGTCCTCGCCGCTGCTGCTGGACCGTGCCGACCGGGTCGTCCTGATCCACGAGGGCAAGGCGGCGGCGAACGGCACGCACCGCGAGCTGCTGCGCGGCGACCCCCGCTACCGGGCGGTCGTCACCCGCGAGACCGAGGAAGAGCAGCGGACCGAGGAAGAGCAGCGGCTCCCGCGGCTGGAATCCGTACTGACAGAGATCGAGGAATCCGCATGATCGGCGTGGCGCCGCCGGACTACGATCCGGCCGCCCCGGAAACCGCCGCGACCCTGCCCGTGGGCAGCTCCGCGACGGTACGGGGCTACGTGCGCGGCCTGTTCCGCCGCCACCGGCGGGCCTTCCTGGTCCTGGTGGGGGTCAACACGGTCGCGGTGATCGCCTCCATGGTCGGCCCGTACCTGCTGGGGCAGGTCGTGGACCGGCTCTCGGAAGGGGCGCGCGACCTCCATCTGGGCCGGGTGGGGCTGCTGTTCGCCCTGGCGCTCGGGGTCCAGACCGTGTTCGTGCGGCTGGTCCGGCTGCGCGGGGCGATGCTCGGCGAGGAGATGCTGGCCGATCTGCGCGAGGACTTCCTCGTGCGGTCGGTGGGCCTGCCGCCGGGCGTGCTGGAGCGCGCGGGAACCGGTGATCTGCTGTCGCGGATCACCACGGACATCGACCGGCTGGCCAACGCGATGCGCGAGGCCGTGCCGCAGCTGGCCATCGGCGTGGTCTGGGCGAGCCTGCTCTACGGGGCGCTCGCCGTGACCGCGCCGCCGCTGGCGCTCGCCGCGCTGGTGGCGCTGCCGGTGCTGGTGATCGGCTGTCGCTGGTACTTCAAGCGGGCGCCCAGGGCCTACCGGTCCGAGGCGGCGGGGTACGCGGCGGTCGCGGCCGTGCTCACCGAGACGGTGGACGCGGGCCGCACCATCGAGGCGCACCGTCTCGGCGGGCGCCGGATCGAGCTGTCGGAGCGGCGGATCAAGGAGTGGACGGCGTGGGAGCGGTACACGCTGTTCCTGCGCACGGTCCTCTTCCCCGTCGTCAACGTCACCTACGTGACGATCCTCGGCTCGGTGCTGATGATCGGCGGGTACTGCGTGATCCAGGGCTGGATGTCGGTGGGGCAGCTGACCACGGGCGCCCTGCTCGCGCAGATGATGGTCGACCCGATCGGTCTGATCCTGCGCTGGTACGACGAACTGCAGATCGCGCAGGTCTCCCTGGCCCGGCTGGTGGGCGTACGGGAGATCGAGCCCGACGCGGGCGACGCGGGCGTCTCCCCCGACGGCCGGGACGTCCGGGCGGACCGGGTGCACTTCGGGTACCGCGAGGGCGTCGACGTACTGCACCAGGTGTCGATGTCGGTGCCGCCGGGCACCCGGATGGCCCTGGTCGGGCCTTCGGGTGCGGGCAAGTCCACGCTGGGCCGGCTCCTGGCGGGCATCTACGCGCCGCGGACCGGTGAGATCACCCTCGGCGGGGCGCGGCTGTCGCAGATGCCGGCCGAGCGGGTGCGCGAGCACGTGGCCCTGGTCAACCAGGAACACCACGTGTTCGTGGGCTCCCTGCGGGACAACCTGCGCCTCGCCCGTACGGAGGCGGGTGACGCCGAGCTGTGGGCGGCGCTCGGCGCCGTCGACGCGGAGGACTGGGCGCGGGCGCTGGACGCCGGTCTGGACACCGAGGTCGGCTCGGGCGCCTCGGCGCTGACCCCGGCGCAGGCGCAGCAGATCGCGCTGGCCCGGCTGGTGCTGGCCGATCCGCACACGCTGGTGCTGGACGAGGCCACCTCCCTGCTGGACCCGCGCGCGGCCCGGCACTTGGAGCGCTCGCTGGCCCGGGTGCTGGACGGCCGGACGGTGATCGCGATCGCGCACCGGCTGCACACGGCGCACGACGCGGACGTGATCGCGGTGGTCAAGGGCGGCCGCATCACCGAGCTCGGCTCGCACGAGGACCTGGTCGAGGCCGACGGCGCGTACGCCGCCCTGTGGCGCTCCTGGCACGGCTGACCGCCGCCGCATCCGCCTGCCCTGGGCCGTTTCCCATGGCGCGAGCCGTGGTGGAACCAGCAGCCTCACCATCACCGTGCCTCTGGTCCTGACGTAGCCCGGCGGCCCGGCGGCCCGGCGAGCGGGCCGCCGGGTCAGAAGAAGCCGCCCCGTCAGAAGAAACCGAGGGCCGAGGCTCCGCCGACTCCGCCGAGGAGCATGAACACCGGCATCAGGACCTTGAGCTCCACCCAGCTGCCGGCGCGGAAGCGCAGCATCTTCGGCGGGCCGATCGGATACCAGCGCTTGCCCGCGATGGGCAGGGGCCACAGGATCGGGCAGCCGGACACGGTCAGGGCGTCGCCGATGTCGTGGACCAGTGCGCCGAGCACGACCGGGAGGCCGAGCCACAGGTACTCCTGGCCGGGGGCGGTGAAGAGCCAGTCGGAGCCGTTGCCGGGCTGGTCGAGCACGCCGGCCAGTATCCAGGCGCTGGTCGCGCCGAGCAGCCAGACCAGGACGTCGCTGGACATGCGGGCGGCCCGCCACAGCAGGCCTTCGACGGCGAGGACCAGGTGGACGAAGAGGAGGGCGAGGACGCCCCACCGGTCCGTGGTGACGGCGATCGCGGAGGAGCCGGCGCCGATCAGGACGGCCCAGACCCAGGTGTGGGTCAGGGTGCGGTGGCCTCCGGTGCGGCGGGCGTCGCGCGGTGAGCGGGTCGCCTTGTAGACCCCGTAGGAGATCTTGTCGACCACCTCGCACAGGATCCGGGAGAGCGGGCCGAAGGCGCGGGAGATCGTCGCCGACTTGTGGTCCAGGTCGGGGGCGAGGGCGGCTCCGGCACAGATGAGCGCGCCGACGGCGAGGACGGGCCAGGGCATCGGGTGCCCGGCGGCCGCAGCCGCGGCGCCAACCCCCAGCCAGGCCGCTGCCCCGGACAGTGAGTGCGCCGGACCCATCATGGTCGTTCCCGCCCCGGTGGTGTGCTGGTCGGGCCCTGTTGACGGTGTCGTTCGGGCCTCATCGACGGCACAGCGTACCGTCGATGATCTTCCTTCTATCCTCCGGTTCCCTGATCCGGGAGGAAGCCAGGCAAGATGGGGGGTGTGACCCTCATTGATCAGCTCCCGCCGAACGCCGACCCCGACGCCCTCTTCGAGGCTTTCTCCTCGTGGGCGGAGGACCAGGGCATCACCCTGTACCCGGCTCAGGAGGAAGCGCTGATCGAGGTCGTCTCGGGCGCGAACGTGGTCCTGTCCACCCCGACGGGCTCCGGCAAGAGCCTGGTGGCGGCGGGCGCGCACTTCACGGCCCTGGCTCAGGACAAGGTCACCTTCTACACCGCGCCGATCAAGGCGCTGGTCTCGGAGAAGTTCTTCGACCTGTGCAAGCTCTTCGGCACCGAGAACGTCGGCATGCTGACCGGCGACGCCTCGGTGAACTCGGACGCGCCGGTGATCTGCTGTACCGCCGAGGTGCTGGCCTCGATCGCCCTGCGCGACGGCAAGTACGCCGACATCGGCCAGGTCGTGATGGACGAGTTCCACTTCTACGCGGAGCCGGACCGCGGCTGGGCCTGGCAGATCCCGATCCTGGAGTTGCCGCAGGCGCAGTTCATCCTGATGTCCGCGACGCTCGGCGACATGAAGCGGTTCGAGGAGGACCTGACCCGGCGCACCGGCCGGCCCACCTCGGTGGTGCGCTCGGCGACCCGGCCCGTCCCGCTGTCGTACGAGTACGTCACGTCGCCGATCACCGACACCATCACCGAGCTGCTGGAGACCCGGCAGGCGCCGGTCTACATCGTGCACTTCACGCAGGCCCAGGCGGTCGAGCGGGCACAGTCGCTGATGAGCATCAACATGTGCACCCGCGAGGAGAAGGACAAGATCGCCGACCTGATCGGCAACTTCCGCTTCACCACCAAGTTCGGTCAGAACCTCTCCCGTTACGTCCGCCACGGCATCGGCGTGCACCACGCGGGCATGCTGCCCAAGTACCGCCGCCTGGTGGAGAAGCTGGCCCAGGCCGGTCTGCTGAAGGTCATCTGCGGCACCGACACCCTCGGCGTCGGCGTCAACGTCCCGATCCGCACCGTGCTGTTCACGGCGCTGACCAAGTACGACGGCACCCGGGTCCGCACGCTGCGCGCCCGCGAGTTCCACCAGATCGCCGGCCGCGCCGGCCGGGCCGGCTTCGACACCGCCGGTTATGTGGTGGCCCAGGCGCCCGAACACGTCATCGAGAACGAGAAGGCCCTCGCCAAGGCGGGCGACGACCCGAAGAAGCGCCGCAAGGTGGTCCGCAAGAAGGCCCCCGAGGGCTTCGTGGCCTGGTCGGACACCACCTTCGAGAAGCTCATCGGCGCCGACCCGGAGGCGCTGACCTCGCGCTTCAAGGTCACCAACATCATGCTCCTGTCGGTCATCGCCCGGCCCGGCGACGCCTTCAAGGCGATGCGCCACCTGCTGGAGGACAACCACGAGCCGCGCAAGGCCCAGCTGCGCCACATCCGCCGGGCCATCGCCATCTACCGCTCGCTCCTGGACGGCGGTGTCGTCGAGAAGCTCGACACCCCGGACGCCGAGGGCCGCACGATCCGGCTGACCGTCGACCTCCAGCAGGACTTCGCGCTGAACCAGCCGCTGTCCACCTTCGCGCTGGCCTCCTTCGACCTGCTGGACCCGGAGTCCCCTTCCTACGCGCTGGACATGGTCTCGGTGGTGGAGTCCACCCTGGACGACCCGCGTCAGATCCTCGCCGCCCAGCAGAACAAGGAACGCGGCATGGCCGTGGGCGCGATGAAGGCCGACGGGGTCGAGTACGAGGAGCGGATGGAGCGGCTCCAGGAGATCACCTATCCCAAGCCCCTCGAAGAGCTGCTCCTGCACGCCTACGACGTGTACAGCAAGAGCCACCCGTGGGTCCGCGACCACCCGGTCTCGCCGAAGTCGATCATCCGCGACATGTACGAGCGCGCGATGACCTTCACCGAGTTCACCTCGTACTACGAGCTGGCGCGCACCGAGGGCATCGTGCTGCGCTACTTGGCGAGCGCCTTCAAGGCCCTGGACCACACCATCCCCGACGACCTCAAGTCCGAGGACCTCCAGGACCTGATCGAGTGGCTCGGCGAGCTGGTCCGACAGGTCGACTCCAGCCTGCTCGACGAGTGGGAGCAGCTGGCGAACCCGGAGGTGGAGACGGCGGAGCAGGCCCAGGAGAAGGCCGACCAGGTCAAGCCGGTCACCGCGAACGCCCGCGCCTTCCGCGTCCTGGTCCGCAACGCCATGTTCCGCCGGGTGGAGCTGGCGGCCCTGGACCACGTCAACGTCCTGGGCGAGCTGGACGGCGGCTCGGGCTGGGACGCCGACGCCTGGGGCGAGGCCATGGACGGCTACTGGGACGAGTACGACGACCTGGGCACGGGCCCCGACGCACGCGGCCCCAAGCTGCTCCAGATCGAGGAGGACCCGGCGCACGGCCTGTGGCGCGTCCGCCAGACCTTCGCCGACCCCAACGGGGACCATGGCTGGGGCATCAGCGCCGAGGTGGACCTCGCCGCCTCCGACGAGGAGGGCCGGGCGGTCCTGCGCGTCACCTCGGTCGGCGAACTCGGACAGCCCTGACCCCCCTCCGGTTCCGCCCGGGCGGGCACCCCGCCCGCAACCGACCCCCGACCCGCAACCGACCGGCGCCGCCGCGGCGGCCTGGCCCGACAGTGGAGATCCTCTGATGACGAACCCCGCCGAGAGGCTGGTCGATCTGCTCGACCTGGAGCAGATCGAGGTCAACATCTTCCGGGGCGCCAGCCCCCAGGAGTCCCTCCAGCGCGTCTTCGGCGGCCAGGTCGCCGGCCAGGCGCTGGTGGCGGCAGGCCGCACCACGGAGGGCGACCGGCCCGTCCACTCCCTCCACTCGTACTTCCTGCGCCCCGGAATCCCCGGAGTGCCGATCGTGTACCAGGTGGAGCGGGTGCGCGACGGGCGCTCCTTCACCACCCGCCGGGTCACCGCGGTCCAGCAGGGCAAGACCATCTTCAATCTGACCGCCTCCTTCCATCAGCCGGAGGAGGGCAGCATCGAGCACCAGCTGCCTCCCCGCCTCGACTTCCCGCACCCGGACACGCTCCCGAAGGTCGTGGACGAGATCCGCGAGCACCTGGGCACGCTGCCCGAGGCGCTGGAACGGATGGCCCGCCGCCAACCCTTCGACATCCGCTACGTGGACCGGCTCCGCTGGACCCCCGAGGAGCTCAAGGACGCCGATCCGCGCAGCGCGGTGTGGATGCGCGCCGTCGGCCCGCTGGGCGACGACCCGCTCGTGCACACCTGCGCCCTCACCTACGCCAGTGACATGACCCTCCTCGACGCCGTGCGCATCCCCGTCGAGCCGCTGTGGGGCATGCGCGGTTTCGACATGGCCTCCCTCGACCACGCCATGTGGTTCCACCGGCCGTTCCGGGCGGACGAGTGGTTCCTGTACGACCAGGAGTCGCCCATCGCGCACGGTGGCCGGGGCCTGGCCCGCGGCCGCATCTACGACCTCGAGGGCAAGCTGCTGGTGTCGGTGGTCCAGGAGGGCCTCTTCCGCCCGTACGGCGCCAAGGCGTCCAAGCCGGCCGTATCCCCGCAGTAGTCCCTCACCTCCCCGAAGAACTGAGTGCTTCCATGCCCACCCCGGCTCCCGCTCCAGCCGTTCCCTGCCCTTGCGGGCTGCCCGCCGTCTACCCGGAGTGTTGCGGCCGCTTCCACTCCGGCGAGCGGCGTGCGCCCACCGCCGAGCTGCTGATGCGCTCCCGGTTCAGCGCCTTCGCCGTCGGCGACACCACCTACCTCCTGCGCTCCTGGCACCCGTCGACCAGGCCGGGCGTGCTCGACCTGGATCCCGGGCAGCGCTGGGAACGGCTGGAGATCCTGGCCACCGAGCGGGGCGGGATGTTCGAAACGGAGGGCTCGGTGGAGTTCCGGGCGCACTACCGCGAGGGCCGGCACACCGGCTCGCTGCACGAGCACAGTTCCTTCGCCCGGGAGAACGGGGCCTGGGTCTACGTCGGCCCCCTCTCCCCCGTCGACTTCGACTGACCCCTCGCTCCGGTCAGGGCGAAGCCGAGGCTGGTGCGGTACCACCCGATCTCGTCCGGTGACCCGGCCCTCAGCAGCCGGGCCGCCACTTCGGCGGCCGCCGGAACCTGAGGGTGCCCGTAGGGCGGGGGCGGGGCGAGCGCGCAGAGCAGGATGCGTTCCGCCGGGTCGGGCACGGTCGCGCGCACGTCGTCCCCGGGGAGCACGGAGGCCAGTACGGCAGCCCGCTCCCAAGGGTCGGCGGTCCGTCTCAGCAACAGCCCGACGTGCCGTTCGCGCCACTTCCGGGGGCGCAGGTCGGCCCTGGCCTCCATCAGCTCCCGGTCCCCCGGGGGCGCGCTCCCCCTCAGCATCGCGGGCTCGCGGGCCGCGAAGTCCCGTAGCTCCGCGGTCAGATAGAGCCACACCACCGCCCGGTAGCGATTGATCCGGTATCCCACCGGGGTGAGGTGTCCGCAGCGTGCGAGCCGGGTGAACCGGCTCGGACCGACCCCCAGAGCGGCCGCAGCGGCCTCCGCTCCCGCGACCGCCTCCACGCGCTCGATCAGCGCCTCCGGAAACCCCTCGGCCGACCGGACCCGGTCGAGCTCGGTCCGGGTGTACCGGGCCGCCCCGGCGCCCCCTGGGGGGCCGGCCCGTACGAGGCCCAGTTGCACGGCGCGGGCGAACTCGACTCGGCTCAGCCCCAGTTCCTCCGCGGCACGCCCGCCGCCCAGCAGACCGGCGACCTCGCCGCACCCGGCCACCACGGGCTCTGCCGTCGCCTCCGTCGCCGTCTCCGTCGTCGTCTCAGTCGTCGTCCCAGTCGCCGTCTCCGCCGCCACCGCCCGCAGTGCCTGAACCGTCCGTGTCATTGCGCTCTCCCCACCAGAGTGATTACTGTGTGTGAAGAACGTAACTCAGAGCTACCACACCCCGCAGGGGCTGTGGACAACCCGGAGAGGACGAAGAGGAAGGAAACGCGCCGCCCGCCTCAGCCGCCGGTGATCCGCCGCTCCGCGACGCCGAGGTGCTCCCCCACCCGGTTCACCAGCAGTGTCATCTCGTAGGCCACGTGCCCGATATCGGCCTCGGAGGCGCTCAGCACGCACAGGCAGCTGCCCGCACCCGCCGCCATGACGAAGAGGACCCCGTCGTCGTACTCGACCATCGTCTGGCGGACCTCACCGGCCCGGAAGTGCCGCCCCGAGCCCTTCGCCAGGCTCTGCAGCCCCGCCGCGACGGCCGCCAGGTGCTCCGCGTCCTCCCGTGCCAGCCCCGCGCTCGCGCCGGTCACCAGGCCGTCGTTGGAGAGCACCACCGCGTGCCGCACCTGCTGCACCCGCCGCGTCAAGTCGTCCAGCAGCCAGTCCAGCTGCTTGTCCAGCGCCATATACAGTCCCTCCCCGTCGACGCGGCCGGACCGGCCGCGCCCCACCCCGCATGCTCGTGCCGCCAGCCTTCCCCACCAGGGGCTTTCCGGCAAGGAGGATGGGCCCATGGTGAAGAAGATGACTCAAGAGGAATGGCGGGAGTTCGTCTCCCACTCCACCCGCACCGGAAAACTGTCCACCGTCCGTGAGGACGGAAGCCCGCACATCGCTCCCATCTGGTTCGTTCTCGACGGCGACTCCTTCGTGTTCAACACCGGGAAGGACACCGTCAAGGGGCGCAATCTGGCCCGCGACGGCCGCGTCGCCCTCTGCGTGGACGATGACCGCCCGCCCTTCTCCTACGTCGTCCTCCAGGGCCGGGCGGAGATCAGCGAGGACCTGGACGCGATGCTCCCCTGGTCGACCAGGATCGGCGCCCGCTACATGGGAGCGGAGCACGGCGAGGCCTTCGGCCGCCGCAACGCGGTCCCCGGCGAGCTCCTCGTGCGCGTCCGCATCGACAAGGTGATCTCGGCCGCCGGCGTGGCCGACTGACGGCACCCCGCCGCAACCGGACCGCCGGGCTCCCGCACCCCCGCGCCGCCGCACCACCCTCACAACACCGCTTCGCCGCGGGCCGGTTCACACCGAGTCGGCCCGCGGTTCCACCGACTCCAGCAACCGCGCCGTGTGCACCCGCCCCGCGTACTCCACCAGCCGGATCAGCACTTCCTTCCCCGAGTCCTTGTCCCGCGCGTCGCACAGCACCACCGGCGTTCCCTGATCCAGGTCCAGCGCCCGCGCGACCTCGTTCGAGGCGTACCGCCGCGCGTTGGCCCAGCAATTGACGGCCACCACGAACGGGATCTTGCGGTGCTCGAAGTAGTCCACCGCGGGGAAGCAGTCCTCCAGGCGCCGCGTGTCGGCGAGCACCACCGCGCCCAGCGCGCCCTGTGACAGCTCGTCCCACAGGAACCAGAACCGGTCCTGCCCCGGGGTCCCGAACAGGTAGAGCGACAGGCCCGACCTGATCGTGATCCGCCCGAAGTCCATGGCCACGGTGGTCGTCGTCTTCTGGTCGACCCCTCCCGTGTCGTCGACCAGCTCCCCGGCCTCGCTGAGCAGTTCCTCCGTCCGCAGCGGCCGGATCTCGCTGACTGCGCCGACCAGGGTCGTCTTCCCGACTCCGAAGCCGCCCGCCACGAGTATCTTCAGCGCGAGCGCGGCCAGTTCCTCGCCGCCTTCGGCGGCCGGGGCCGGCCCGTTGTCGTGCAGTCCCATCACAGCGCTCGCAATCCCTCGATGACTTCACGCAGAATCCGCTCGTCCGGCAGCTGTGCGGGCGGCACCGGCCGGCTGACCTTGACGTGCCCGGCCTCCAGCAGGTCCCCGAGCAGCACGCGCACCACGCCCACGGGCAGGTCCGCGTCCGCCGCGAGTTCGGCCACCGACTGGGTCTCGTCCCGGCACAGTCCGAGGAGCGCCCGGTGCTCAGGTCCCAGCAGCGACTCGGCCGCCTCGTCCGTTCCCGCCGGGTCCACGGCGACCAGCGCGATCAGGTCGAACCGGACCCCGTGGGGTCCCGGCTTCGTGCGTCCGCCCGTCATGGCGTACGGACGGACGAGCGGACCCGCGTCGGCGTCGTACCACCGGCCGTTCGTGCTCAAGGCCGCCGCCCTCAACCGGCGGCCGGCGGCCGCGCCGCGAACCGGGCCGGGGTGTACAGGTGCTCGCCGACCCGCTTGACCAGCCGGGCCATCTCGTAGGCGATCAGCCCCATGTCGGCTCCGGCCCCGCTGAGCACGGCCAGGCAGGAGCCGTCTCCGGCGGCCGCCACGAAGAGGAAGCCCTCGTCCATCTCCACCATCGTCTGGCGCACGCCCCCGGCGCGGAAGTGCCGGCCCGCGCCCTTGGCCAGGCTGTGGAATCCGGAGGCCACGGCCGCCAGGTGCTCGGCGTCCTCCCGGCTGAGCGCGCTGGAGGCACCCACCGCCAGGCCGTCGTTGGACAGGACCACGGCGTGCCGGACCTCGCGCACCCGGACCACGAGGTCGTCCAGGAGCCAGTCGAGTTCGCCCGACCTGTGGACGCCGTCGAGGTCGATCCTCTGATGTTCGATCATCACCGTGCTCCTTCGCCTTCGCCAGTACTGCCTGTGCCGCCCATGCCGCCCGCGGACCCCGCGCCGCCTGCTCCGCCCGCGCCGCCCGGACCGTCCGCGCCGGACTCGCCGCTCGCCTGCGTGCCCCGCACCCAGCCGGCCCGGTACGCCGCCATCCGCTCGCGCGCCTGCTCGGGGCTGCGGCCGGGCGGCCCCTCCGCCCCCCGGACCCCGGCCGGGGCCTTGGGGGCCGGGGCCTCGCGCAGCTGCGGGACGAGGCTCGCCTGCCGGACCCGGCGCGGCAGTTCGGTGACCGAGGCGGCCGGGCCCGAGGAGGCCGACGGGCCCGAGGGCGCCGCCGTGGCCGCCGGGGCGGGCGTGGCGGGCGTACGGGGAACCACCCCCGCGGGGCCGCGCGGCCGCAGCGGGGCCACCGGGGAAGACCGCGGTTCCTCCCGTACGGGGCTCCGGTCCGGCACCGGGACCCCGCGCGCGTCGTCCCGTACGACGCTGATGGCCGGGGACGGCTCCCGGAACCGCTCCCGTACCGGCTCGGTAACCGGCTCCGGAGCCGGGGCCGGAGCTGCGGTGCGCTCCTCCTCGGGCTGCGGGGAGGAGGCCGTCAGGGCGCCCTGGAGCAGGGAGTTGGGAAGGAGCACCACCGCGGTGGTGCCGCCGTACGGTGACATGCGCAGGTGCACCTTCACCCCGTGGCGGGCCGAGAGGCGGCTGACCACGAAGAGCCCGAGCCGGTCGCTGTCGAAGAGATCGAGGGCCTCGGACTGCTCGATGCGCCGATTGGCGTCCTGGAGGGATTCGCGGCCCATGCCGAGCCCCCGGTCCTCGACCTCCAGGACGTAGCCGGCGCCGACGGGTTCTCCGCTGACCCGGACCTTGGTGTGGGGCGGGGAGAACTGGGTGGCGTTCTCGATGAGTTCGGCCAGCAGGTGGGTGAGGTCGGCGACGGCCCCGCCGACGACGGCCGCCTCGGCGAGCTGGCGGACCTCGACGCGCGGATAGTCCTCGATCTCGGAGACCGCGGCCCGTACGACGTTCGTCAGCGGGATCGGCATCCGCCAGGCGCGCCCGGGAGCGGCGCCCGACAGGATGATCAGGCTTTCCGCGTGCCGCCGCATCCGGGTGGTGAGGTGGTCGAGCCGGAAGAGGTCACCGAGCTCGTTCGGGTCGTCGGCACGCCGCTCCATCGAGTCGAGCAGGGTGAGCTGCTTGTGCACCAGGACCTGGCTGCGCCGGGCGAGGTTGACGAAGACCCCGCTCACGCCGCTGGCCAGTTCGGCACGTTCGACGGCGGCGCTGAGAGCGGCCCGGTGGACCGTGTCCAGAGCCTCGCCGACCTGGGCGATCTCGTCGTCAGCGGCGGGGCCCCGCAGGGTTTCGGCGGCCACGTCGATGTCCTGGCCGGCCCGCAACCGGTCCATGGCCCGCGGGAGTTTGCGGTGCGCGATCTCCAGCGCGGTGTTGCGCAGCGAGACCAGTTCGACGACGAGGGCCCGGCCGATGCGGACCGAGATCACGAGCGAGGCGGCCACGGCGGCCAGGCCCAGGAGGACGGCGGCTCCGGCGGGACTCAGCGCACCCGCGCCGAACGGGTCGGAGCGGTCCGCGGAGGCCGCGTGGGCGGCGTCCCCGATCTCCCGCATCGAGCCGGCGACCGAGGTGTAGGCGGCCTCCCAGCCGACGGGCGGGCCAGCGGTTCCGGCACCGGCCGCGGCGGCCAGCGCCCGGTCTTCGGCCCCGGTGAGATCGGCGTACGCGGCGCTCTTTGCGACGGACTGCCAGGCGTCCTGCTGCGCGGCGGGCAGGTCCCGGGCGGCGGAGGCGGTCAGGGTCCGTCGGGTCTCGACCGCGCCGGTCAGGCGGCGAAGCGTTTCGGCGGTGCGCGGCCCCGGTACCGTCAGCAGGGCGTCCTCCCGCGACAGTTGCTCCGCGGCCCGCGCGAACTCCAGCAGGATCCTGGCGTCGACGCCCAGTTCGGCGTCCTGGCCTCCTCCGGAGAGGGCTCCGCCGACCTCCAGTGCCGCGTCGATCACCCGGCTGTACGTCTCGTACGCCGCTTCGGGGGTCGCCCGGTGCCCGGCGATGTCCTCGCGGACCGGCCCCAGCCCCTCGGCGGCGGCGACGAAGGCGCGCATCCGGATCACGATGTCGGTGCGGTAGGCGCCGGAGTCGGCCACGGTGTTGCGGTCGCCGAGCCGCAGGGCCCGTAGGGAGCCATCGGTCCGGCGCGCCTGTTCCTCCAGGGCTGCGGCCTGCCCGGGGGCCTGGGCGGCGGCCGCCTGACCGCCGGTGGGATCGGCCAGCAGCCTTACGGCCGTGCGCCGTTCGGCCTGCAGCGCGGTGACGGCGGCCACGACCGGTGTCCGCAGTTCCCGGTCGACGCGCTGGACGCGGCTGAGGCGGGCGACGTCCTGGGCCGCGTCGACCGTGGCGAAGGCCCAGAGGGCGAGGAGGGAGACCACCGGCACCATCAGCAGCGAGACGATCTTCGCCCGGACGGTGGCGGGACGCAGCCGAAGGCGCGGACCGCGACCGCCGCCACCCCCACCGGCGGCGCCGGGTATCGCCCCGAGCGCGTCGGACGCCGCGCGCTCCGCCCGCTCCTCGGCGGGCCGTCCGGCGTGCGCCCGGCGGCCCGGACCCTTGCCGCGGCCACCCGCCGGCGCGGGCGCGGGCGGCCGCGACGCCGCTGCTTCCGGTGTTCTGCGGGGTCTGCGCATGGGCTCCTCGTTCCGGGCGGTGCGTACGTACGTGACGGTCGCGGGGCGGTGGTGTGGGTGGCGGGCACTGCCGCGCCGGGGTGACCGCGCCTCAGCCGGTGGGCGCGGTGGCGGTGGCGGCCCGCTCTCCCAGGCGCAGGTCGGCGGAGGCCGCCGCCGAGGCCTCCCGCTCGTCGGCGGTCGGCGAGAGCGCGACGAACGCGGAGGTGATGAAGAGATAGGAGCCGAGGCCGACGGCGAGCGGGAAGATGAACTGCATCGCGGTGGCGCCCGGCAGGGCCGCGTCCGAGGGGGTGACCTCGACGGCGACCGCGAGCATGCCGGTGTAGTGCATGCTGCTGACGGCGGCGCCCATGACGAGCGAGGCGACGGCCACGGCCACCGGGGACTTGATGTTGAGTGCCGCCCAGAGGGCTGCCGTAGCCGCGACGACCGCGATGGCGACGGAGAGCCCGACGGTGAGCGGCGCGTAGGAGACCGAGCCGTGCAGGCGCAGGGCCGCCATCCCGAGGTAGTGCATGCTGGCGACGCCGAGGCCGGTGGTGAGGCCGCCGACGACGAGGGCCCGGCCGCGGTCCTTCCCGTAGCCGACGGCGAAGACTCCGGCGCCGACGACGATCATCGCGACGAGGAGGCTGAGGATGGTCAGCGGCACGTTGTAGCGGATCTCGGTCCCGGTGACGTGGAAGCCGAGCATGGCGACGAAGTGCATCGTCCAGATCCCGGTGCCGATGGCCGATGCCGCAGTGAGGAGCCAGTTGCGGCGGGAGGTTCCGGTCGTCGCGGCGAGCGCGCGAACGGTGCAGCGCAGGCCGAGGGCGGCGCCGATCGAAGCCATCACGTATGACAGCGCGGGGGTAAGCCAGCCATAGGCGGCGTGGTCCAGGTGTCCCATGGCCACGGAAGCTAGTCCGGGTGAGGGAGCGAACACGGGCCGCATTTCGAAAGCCACTGGAACTGCTGGAATATGACAGAGATACGTTCATCTTCGATCACGCCACGTACCACCTTGCACACGTTCCGCAGGCATGTGCCGGATCGGTGGTGAGGGATCATGGGCACATGAGCGAAGACCGCACACAGGACCACACCCGGAACCGGTCGCAGGACCGGGCTCCTGACCCGGCTCCGGACCGGGCCCAGGACCCCGCTCGGGACCGGGCCCAGGACCCCGCTCGGGACCGGCCCCGGGATCAGACGCGGGACCGCGGCCACGTCCAGGAGTTCTTCGGGGCGCGCGCGGCCGACTGGGACCGCAAGTTCCCCGGCGACGGGCCCGCCTTCGCGACCGCCGTGGGCGAGTTCGGACTGCGTTCCGGGGACCGGGTGCTCGACGCGGGCTGCGGCACCGGGCGGGCACTGACCGCGCTCCGCGCGGCCGTCGGCCCGTCGGGAACGGTGCTCGGCGCCGATGTCACCCCGCAGATGCTCACCGCCGCGCGCGAGGCCGGCCGGGACGCGGAGGGCGCCCTGCTGCTGGCGGACGTGGCCCGGCTGCCGCTGCGCGACGGGGTGCTGGACGCCGTGTTCGCCGCCGGACTCGTCGCCCACCTGCCGGACCCGGGGGCCAACTTGCGCGAGCTCGCCCGGGTCGTCCGCCCGGGCGGACGGCTCGCACTGTTCCACCCGATCGGCCGGGCCGCCCTCGCGGCGCGCCACGGCCGCGAGCTGACCCCGGACGACATGCGCGCCGAGCACAACCTCGGCCCGCTGCTCGCCGGTTCGGGCTGGAGCCTGACCTCGTACGCCGACGAGGACGCCCGCTTCCTCGCGCTGGCGGTCCGTACTCCCTGAGCGCCGCGGCACGACTTTCCGAGCACCAGGGCACGCCCCCCGAGGGCGCGCCGAACCGCATCCGTGCCGGGGTGGCCGGCCCTCCGTGCAGGTGGCGGGCTCGGAAATCGGCTCCCGCCAGCTCTCGACGCGGTGGTTACTCGCTGGTTAGGGTGCGCCGACGAGAGAACGACCGGGAGGCCACGTGTCCGAAGAGGATGACGGCGGTTCGCTGTACGTGCTGACCGCCGTACTGCTGACCCCCGCCCAGTTCCCGAGCATCCTGGGTGACGACTACCCCGAGGCCTGCTCGCTGCTCGGCGTGTCGCCGGCGGCCGCCGGGTACGGCCTGGTGCTGGGACAGGACGAGGAGGGCGCGCGCTGGACGGTCGTGGTCGACGACGTCTCGCTCGTGGCCATGGCCATCGCCTCGTGGGACTGCGGGATGGAGTACGACCTGTCCCCCGACGAACGGTCCATCGTGGTCTCGCTGGCGGGCTGGCCGCTGGCGCTCGCGGTGGCCACGGCCGGGATACCCGATCCGCACGACCCCGAACAGGGCGCGGACGGCACGGGGCGGGTGCCGCTCGCCCCGCCGTCGGGCGAGGCCTGGGGTTCGGTGCAGCGGCGCATGGGAGCCGACCAGATCGCCCGGGAGTGGACGGACTGGAGCGAGCGCGTGGCGACGGACGGCGGGGCCGCGGCGGCCGCGCACCCGGGGCTGGCGCGGGCCTTGGAGGAAGCCCTGGGGTACACGCAGAGCCCGCCCCCACCCGGCAGGGTGCGGTCGGCCTTCGCGGGCGACGAGGCGCGGACGCTGCGCGTCGACGGGCCGGGGTGGTCGCTGGTGGCCCGTACGGACGGCGCGGCCTTCGTGCTGCTGGACGAGGAGCCGAGCGAGGTGCTGGCCGTACCGCACGAGGCCCACGGAAAGCTTCCGGAACTGTCGGAGCTGCTGGCGGCGTTGGACCGCGTCGCCGTGCGGCCTGCCTGAGCGGGGTCCGCTCGCGCCCGTCGGTGAGGCGTTCGCGGTACTACTGAGTCGCGCGGGGTGCGGGCCGGGCGCCGAGTGTAGGCTCCGGAATTCCTCGAGCACGCGCGGCAGGTCGGCAGGTCGGCGGGTCGGTACGTCGGCGGGTCGGCGGGTCGTAGCGGGAGGCTCAAGGAACAGGGCCGGGCTTGGGGCGAGCCGACAGGAGTGCGGCATGACCGTGGTGACTCGTTTGGTCACTTACACCGATCTGGACGCCGGCCAGACGAGCATCCGTCAGCTGGCCGTGTCGGCACGGCTGGAGGCAGTACTCGCGGACGGCCGCAACGTGGTGTTGCTCGACGATCGCGGCTGGAGCACCTCGGGCCCGGCGGACATCCCCGCGCGGACCTCCACCGAGGACATCGAGGAGACGGCCCGGACGGTGGTCGGGCCGGACGAGCCCTTCGGCGGCAGGACACGCGAACAGATGGCGGCCGGACACTGGGGGTACCTGGCCGGTGTCCTGGGGCAGCACGGGGTGGACGTACCCGCGCGCGAGCTGGAGCGGCTGCCCCACGACGTGGTGCTCAGCGAGCGTCTCCGGGCGTGGATCGGCTGAGACAGGCCGAGACCGGCTGTGGCAGGCCAAGACCGGCTGAGACCCGGCCGAGACCGGCTGAGACCGGCCGGGAAGGCCCGCCCGGTCCACGGTGTGACCGGGCCGGGCCCCTGGCTCGGTGGGTCAGACCCGGTCGAGCGGGATGTGCGGGGTCGGGGGGAGGGTGACCTCGATGGTGTCGCCGGGGTGGATGGTGCCGCCCCGGTGGACCACGCCCATGATTCCGGCCTTGCGGAGCAGATTGCCCTCGTCGTCCCTGCTCACCACCTGCTTGAGCAGCCCGTGCTGGAAGTTGTCGATCTGCAGGCACGGGTTGCGCAGCCCGGTGACCTCGACCACCGCGTCCGTACCGAGGCGCAGCAAGGTGCCGGTCGGCAGGGCCAGCAGGTCTATGCCCACGGTGGTGACGTTCTCCCCGAGCTGGCCCGGTTCGACCTGGTGACCGGCTTCGGCCACCTCCTCGAAGAGCTCCCGGTGGATCAGGTGCACCTGCCGGAGATTCGGCTGCGTGGGGTCCTGGGCCACACGCGAACGGTGCTTAACCGTGACTCCCGCGTGGACGTCCCCCTCGACCCCGAGCCCTTCGAGGAGCCTGATGCTCTCGCGCGTGGGCTTGGTGAACGAATAGACCCCGTTGCTGCTGACCGCCGCGACCTGCGCCGCGCCTGCCGTAGTCCTCGTGCTCATGGTTGACCCCCCTGCCGCCGTCAGCGGCCGATCTGCTTCCTGGATATGCCCCGCAGCCTACGACGCTGCGAGGAGTCCAACAGCAGGTAGGCGGCCACGGGGACGCCGATCAGGACCAGCAGCCCGGCCCAGAAGCCGACCGCCCAGAACAGCACGATGGCTGCCACCACACCGGCAACCGCGATCTTTCCGCTCGTGGACATCTGCGGCACCCTCTTTCTCCGTCGGCCATTACCCCACACAACGCCTGCTCCCGCCCCCGCGTTCCCGCCCCGCGGTCCCGCCCGCACATTTCCGTCCCGGCTCGCGCGGACGGAGCGGGACGTGACCCGGGTCACGGTGTCGCCGCGGGCCGGGGCGGCCGCGGGTGGGTTAATCTCGGCCACCCCATATCCGGTAGTCAAGTTTGAGGAATGCGTGCTCCCGACGATCTCCGGTCTCATCCCCTGCTCCGCCGTCTTCCTCCCCGCCGAGCCGGCCCGCGACGGCCGCATCGCCTTCTGGCGGCCGGACTCGGCCGAGGTCCTCCACCTCGAAGGCCGGGGCGCCACCGAGCAGCTCACCGTCGTCTCGTCCGACCTGCGGCACACCACCGTGACCGCCCTCGTCCTGCCCCTCGCCGAAGCCCTGCCCCTGCTCACCCGGGTCCGGTCCGCCGCATCGACCGGGGCCGCGCCGTTCTGGGGCGCCGCCGCCCTGCTGGCCCTGCGCTTCGCCGCCCGCGGGCTGCTGCTGCCCGGCCTGAGCCCCGCCGGGTACGACGCCTGGCGGCTCGGGCCGCTGGACGCCGCCGACCTCGAGGAGGTCCGGGAGCTGGCGGCGGCCATGCCGCCCGCCGCACACTGCGTTCCGGTCGGCCCAGGCGGCGCCGCCAGCGCCGAAGCCGACGGCGACGGCGACGGCGACGGCACGGCCGGGGGAGGCGCCGCCACCGCCACCGGCCGGCAGCGCGACACCGCCGCACCGCCGCGGCTGCCCGCCCCGGAGCCGCTGCTGCGCGCCTTCCTCGACGCCGTCGCCGACACCCTGCCCCGCTCCCCCGCCGCGCCCGCCGCCGCCGGCGGCTCCGCCTACGCCGCCCGACCGGCCCGGCTCCACCCCGAACTGCGCGACTGGGCCGCGGAGGTCGCGGCCGGGCACGACGCCGGGATCCGCGTCTCGCTCCGCATCGAGGTGGACCCGGACGCCCGGCCCCCCGCCTTCCGTGCCGTCCTGCAGATGCACGGCCTCGCCGACGCCACCCTCGTCGCGGACGCGGCCGACGTCTGGGCCGGCTCCGGACCCGCCGCGGCAGCCTTCCCGCCCCGTGCCCGCCTGGACGCGCTCCGGGCCCTGCGCCGCGCCGCCCGCCTGTGGCCGCCGCTCGCGCCCCTGCTCGGAGCCGCCGTCCCCGACGCGGTGGACCTCGCCGACGAGGAGGTCGTGGAGCTGCTCGGGGATGCCGCCGGGGCGCTGGCCGCCGACGGGGTACAGGTGCACTGGCCGCGCGGGCTCGCCCGTACGCTCACCGCGCGGGCCGTCGTGGGCGGGCCCGCCACCGCCTCCGGCCTGCCGGGCCTGTCCGGCCCGCCCTCCGCCACCTCGGCGCACCCCGTCGGCTGGCGCTACGGCATGAGCGGCCAGGGCGGCCGGGGCGACCTGACCGCCGACGAGCTGGACCGGCTGGCCGAGGCGAAGCGGCCCCTGGTCCGGCTGCGCGACCAGTGGGTCCTGATCGATCCGGCCGCGGCCCGCCGGGCCCGTGCCCTCGCCCGCCAGGTCCACGAGGTGACGGCCGCCGACGCGCTGGCGGCCGTACTGACCGGCTCGGCGGAGCTCGACGGCACGCGGTACGACGTAGAGGCCACCGGTCCGCTGGAACGGCTCCGCACGCTCCTCACCGCCGACCCCGAGCAGGTGGCTCCGGAGCCCGGCGACCCGGGGGATTCCGAGGCGCGGGCCGACGTACAAGCCCCGGCGGCCCTCCGCGCGACCCTGCGCGACTACCAGCTGCGCGGCCTGCGCTGGCTCGCCCGTCTCACCGGGCTCGGCTTCGGGGCCTGCCTCGCCGACGACATGGGCCTCGGCAAGACGGTCACGCTGATCGCCCTGCACCTGCACCGCCAGGAGCACGGGCACGAGGGACCGACGCTCGTGGTCTGCCCGGCCTCGCTGCTGGGCAACTGGCAGCGGGAGATCGAGAAGTTCGCCCCCGGCACGCCGGTACGCCGCTTCCACGGCACCGGCCGCGAGCTCGAAGGAGCGGCCGGCCGACCCGTCGGGGGGTTCGTCCTCACCACGTACGGCACCATGCGCCTGGACGCCCCCCGACTCGCCGCCATGCGCTGGGGCATGGTCGTCGCCGACGAGGCCCAGCACGTCAAGAACCCGCGCTCCTCGACCGCCAAGGCCCTGCGCACCATCCCCTCGGCCGCCCGCGTGGCCCTCACCGGCACCCCGGTCGAGAACAACCTGTCCGAGCTGTGGGCCGTCCTCGACTGGACCACGCCCGGCCTCCTCGGCCGCCTCGGCACCTTCCGCACGCGCTACGCCGAGCCGGTCGAGAGCGGCCGCGACCCGCGGGCGGCGGCCCGGCTCGGGGCGCTCGTCAGGCCGTTCCTGCTCCGCCGCAAGAAGTCCGACCCGGGGATCGCCCCCGAACTGCCGCCCAAGACCGAGACCGACCACGCCGTGTCCCTGACCCGCGAACAGGCCGGACTGTACGAGGCGGTCGTGCGCGAGACCCTCGCCGCGATCGCCGGGGCGGACGGGATGGAGCGCCGCGGGCTCGTCGTCAAACTGCTGACCTCGCTCAAGCAGATCTGCAACCACCCCGCCCAGTACACGAAGGAGCAGTACACGAAGGAGCAGTACGCGAAGGAGCAGTACGGCCCCGAGGAGTCCGCCGGGACGGGCTCCGGAAAGCTGGAGCTCCTCGACGAGCTGCTCGACACGATCCTGGCCGAGGGCGGCTCGGTGCTGGTCTTCACGCAGTACGTGGCGATGGCCCGCATCATCGAGCGCCATCTGACCGCCCGCGGGATCTCCTACCAACTCCTGCACGGGGGCACGCCCGTGCCGCGCCGCGAGGAGCTCGTGGACCGCTTCCAGGCGGGCGAGGTGCCCGTGTTCCTGCTCTCCCTCAAGGCGGCGGGCACCGGCCTCAACCTCACCCGCGCCGGGCACGTCATCCACTACGACCGCTGGTGGAACCCGGCCGTCGAGGAGCAGGCCACCGACCGCGCCTACCGCATCGGCCAGACCCAGCCCGTCCAGGTCCACCGCATCATCGCCGAAGGCACCGTGGAGGACCGCATCGCCGAAATGCTGGAGGCCAAGCGGGCGCTGGCCGACGCCGTGCTCGCGGGCGGCGAGACCGCGCTGACCGAACTGAGCGACGCGGAGCTGGCCGAACTCGTCGCCCTCCGCCCGACCGCCTCCGGGAAGTGACACGGATGAACGCGCAGGACTCCAACGACATGGACCCGTACGCGAAGGATCCGTACGCGAAGGATCCGTACGAGAAGACCTTCCCGGCCCTCCCGCCCGCCCCGGGCCGCGGCTTCGCCCACACCTGGTGGGGCCATGCCTGGCTGCGCGCCCTGGAGGACAGCGCGCTCGACGGGCAGCAGGTCAAGCAGGGCCGCCGGTACGCGCGTTCGGGCGCGGTCGGGGCCGTGTCCGTACGCCCGGGCGGGCTGACGGCCGTGGTGCGCGATCCGGACGGGACGGCGCACCGGACCGATGTGCTGGTGCAGGAGTTCACGGAAGCGGAATGGGACCGGCTGCTCGGGATGGCGGCCGCCGAGTCCGGCCACATCGCGGCGCTGCTCGACCGGGAGGTTCCGCCGGAGCTCGCGGAGGACGCGGCGGCGGCCGGGGTGGAGCTGCTGCCCGGGATCGGCGACCTCGACCCGCGCTGCGACTGCGAGGAGTGGGACCACTGCCCGCACACGGCGGCGCTCTGCTACCAGGTGGCGCGGCTGCTGGACGAGGACCCCTTCGTGCTGTTGCTGCTCCGCGGGCGGGCGGAGGCCGGCCTGGTGGCCGAGCTGGAGGAGCGCAGCACCGCGGAAGCGGAGGCGGAGGTCGGATCTCCGGATTCCGCGGCCGACGTCGGCGTCCCCGCCTCCGAGGTGTACGCCGCGGCTTCCGCCCTGCCCCCACTGCCCCCGCCCGCGCGGCTGCCGGACGCGCCGGGGCAGCCTCCGACGCTGGACACGGAGTCGGGGACGGAGCCGCCGGGGCTGGATGTGGACGGGGTGGAGTTCCTGGCGCAGGCGGCCGCGAAGCAGGCGTACCGGCTGCTCGCGGAGGCGCTCGCTCCGGCCCACGCGGAGCGCGCCCCGCAGCCCGGTCCCACGCTCGCGCAGGACGCCGTACGGCTCACGGCGGAGGCCCACGACCTTCGGGTCCGCTCCCGTCTGTCGGCGGCTTCCGACAGGGACCGGGCCGCCATGGACCGGGCCGTCCTCGCCTGGGGCTTCGGCGGGGCACAGGCCGTCGCGGTGCTGGAGGAGGACTGGACCCCGGACCGGGCGACGCTCGCCCGGGCCAGGGCCGCGCTGGCGTCGGCCCGGCCCGACGGGGCGGAGTCCCGCCCGGACGCCGGCCCCGACGTCGATGCCCCGGTGCTGCGCCGGATCCGGTCCCGCTGGACCGAACCGGGCGGCGACCGCCAGCTCCGCCTGGGCCGCGACGGCCGGTGGTGGCCGTACCGCCGCTCGGCGCACCACTGGCTCCCGGCGGGCCCGCCCTCCACGGACCCCGCGGCCGCGCTGGCCGCACTGGACCCGGAGGAGACGGTCTAGGACGGCCCGGGACGACGGGACGGCCCGGGACGGCGAGGCGGCCCGGGACGGCGGGATGGTGGGGCGGCGGGACGGCCCGGGATGGTGGGGCGGCCTGCGGCGGCCTGGCGGGGCCTCCCCCGGGGCGCGCGCCGATCGGGACCGGCCGACTTCGTCCCGCACTGGCCGACGCACCGCTTGCCGGGGCGGCGGGCCGGTACGACGATGGGGCGCTCCGGGTACCAAGGCACCGCGAGAGGGCGACATGGACGATCCTTCGGTGGCTCTGCCGGGCGGGGCCGACCCCGCCGAGCGGACGCGGGAACTACGGGCGGCCCACGCCGCGTTCACCCAGGACGGGCGGGTCGAGGCCCCGGTGCGGGCGGTCATCGCGAGGTCCTGGCGCCGCTGCGCCCGGGCCCGGGTCAGCCCGGAGTGCACGCCCCGCCTGGAGCTGGCCGGTGCGGAACTGCGGTCGTACCGGGAGCAGCACCCGCTGGCCCGGGTGCTGCCGCTGTTCCGTGACCTGGTGGGCGCCTTCGCCTCGGACGGGGCCCATCTGCTGGCGGTGTGCGACGCCCGGGGCAGCCTGCTCTGGGTGGAGGGCGAACCCGCCACGATGCGGCGCGCGGAGGGCCTCGGCTTCGTGCCGGGCGCCCGCTGGGCGGAGACGGCGATGGGCACCAACGCCCCCGGCACGGCGGTGGCGGTCGGGGAGCCGGTCCAGGTCTTCGGCGCCGAGCACTTCAGCCGCCGGGTGCACCCGTGGACCTGCGCGGCGGCTCCGGTCCGCGATCCGCACACCGGAAGGGTGCTCGGCGCCGTCGACGTCACCGGGGGCGACTGGCTGGCCCATCCGCACTCCCTCGCCTTCGTGCGCGCGGTGGCGTGCGCGGCGGAGGCCCGGCTCGCGTTGCTGGATCCGGCGCCACAGGCTCCCGGGGACTGCCTCACCGCGCTGGGCCGTGACGAGGCGCTGCTGACCGGTGGTCGCCGTGAGCTCCGGCTCGGGCGGCGGCACAGCGAGATCATGGCGCTGCTCGCGCACCACCCCGAGGGGCTGTCGGGGGAGGAACTGGCGATCGCCCTCTACGAGGACGAGTCGGTGTCACCGGTCACCCTGCGCGCCGAAATGTCACGGCTGCGCGGCCTGTTGGGCCCCCGGGCCCCGCTCTCCCGCCCCTACCGCACGGCGGCGCCGCTGGAGGCCGACTTCACCGCCGTCACCCGCCACCTGGCCTCCGGTGCCGTCTCGGCGGCCCTGGCCCGCTACCCGGGGCCCCTCCTGCCCGCCTCGACGGCGCCCGGCATCGTCCGGCTCCGGCGCCGCATCGAGGAGCAGGCGCGGGCCGCGGTGATCGCGCGGGCCGACCCCGGGCTGCTGACGGACTGGGTGTGCAGCCCGTGGGGCGCGGAGGACGCCGAAGTCTGGCGGGCCCTGGCGGCCGTCCTCCCGGCTGCCGGCCGGACGGCCGCGCTGGCCCGCGTACGGGCCATCGACGCGGAACTCGGTGAGCTCCCGGCGCTTGTGCCGGTCACCGGATCACCCGCGCGGCGCCGCGACACCCCGGCGGGGATCGCCACGGCCGCCACCGCACCACCGCCCGCGGTCCGTTCACCGCGCGGCCGTGCAACGTACCGGCAACCTGCCCGCCCCTAGCCTCTCGGCGAGCACCGGCCGACGGCGGCCGGCGCCCGGCAAGGGGAGGACCGTCCATGGCCCGTTACGCTGCGCCCGGTACCGAAGGCGCGCTGATGTCGTACGCGTCCCGCTACGGCCACTTCATAGGCGGCGAGTACGTCGAGCCGGCCCTCGGGCGGTACTTCGCCAACCCCTCCCCCGTGACCGGCGAAACCTTCACCGAGGTCGCGCGCGGTACGGCGGAGGACGTCGAGCGCGCACTGGACGCGGCGCACGCCGCCGCGCCCGCGTGGGGACGCACCTCGATCACCGAGCGTTCCACGATCCTGCTGCGCGTCGCGGACCGGATGGAGCAGCACCTGGAAGCGCTCGCGGTCGCGGAGACCTGGGAGAACGGCAAGCCGATCCGCGAGACCCTGGCCGCCGACATGCCGCTCGCCGTGGACCAGTTCCGCTACTTCGCGGGCGCGCTGCGCGCCCAGGAGGGAGCCCTCAGCCAGATCGACGAGGACACGGTGGCCTATCACTTCCACGAGCCGCTGGGTGTGGTCGCCCAGATCATCCCGTGGAACTTCCCCATCCTGATGGCCGTGTGGAAACTGGCGCCGGCCCTGGCCGCGGGCAATACGGTGGTCCTGAAGCCGGCCGAGCAGACCCCGGTGTCGGTGCACTACCTGATGAGCCTGATCGCGGACCTGCTGCCGCCGGGCGTGGTGAACATCGTCAACGGCTTCGGTGAGGAGGCGGGCAAGCCGCTCGCGTCCAGCCCGCGCGTGGCGAAGGTGGCCTTCACCGGGGAGACCTCCACCGGGCGGCTGATCCTGCAGTACGCGGCGGAGCACCTCAAGCCGGTCACGCTGGAGTTGGGCGGCAAGAGCCCCAACCTCTTCTTCGACGACATCTGGACCGCCGACGACGACCTGCGGGACAAGGCCCTGGAAGGCTTCACGATGTTCGCCCTCAACCAGGGCGAGGTGTGCACCAGCCCGTCGCGCGCCCTGATCGAGCGCGGCCGCTACGGCGACTTCCTCGACGCGGCGGTGGCCCGCACCGAACTGATCGTGCCGGGCCACCCGTTGGACACGGACACGATGATCGGCGCGCAGGCCTCGGCGGAGCAGCTGAAGAAGGTCCTCTCCTACGTGGAGATCGGCCAGCAGGAGGGCGCGAAGATCCTGACCGGCGGCGGCCGCATCGACCACGGCGGGGAACTGGCGGGCGGCTTCTACGTCCAGCCGACCATCTTCGAGGGCGACAACCGCATGCGGATCTTCCAGGAGGAGATCTTCGGCCCGGTGGTGTCGGTGACCTCCTTCCAGGACTTCGACGACGCGGTGCGCATCGCGAACGACACGGCCTACGGCTTGGGCGCCGGCGTCTGGACCCGCGACATCAACACGGCCTACCGCGCGGGCCGCGCCATCCAGGCGGGCCGCGTCTGGACGAACTGCTACCACGCCTATCCCGCCCACGCCGCCTTCGGCGGCTACAAGCAGTCGGGCATCGGCCGCGAGACCCACAAGATGATGCTGGAGCACTACCAGCAGACGAAGAACTTGTTGGTAAGTTATTCCCCCAAGAAGCTCGGCTTCTTCTAAAAGTTGAGCACGGTGCCTGACCTGCGCAACCGACCGGTCAGGCACTGTGCCCACGTCTCGGAAGAGCGGCCGAAGCCGCGTGACTCCAAGGTTCATTTGCCTCCGAGATCCCACTACATGGACAATCTGCTGGTGTCCTACTCGCCGAATAAGCTGGGCTTCTTCTAAGCCCGCTAAAGAAGGCGCCTGACCTGGGCTTATGCCCGGCAGGCGCCTGCTTCGGTCCCCAGGCCACCCTGTTCACGGCGGCGGCGAAAATGTATCGGTCCTCCCAATTCCTCCCACCCGTCTCCCACCCCTGACCAGCTGTTCCGGGCCATACACGGGCCAGATTCACGATCAGTCCACAGGTTCCGCGATGCGCCAAGGCGAAGCCGATGGTGACCGCCAGCTGCGGTTCGGCCGCCAAGCGCGCGTAGCCGATCAGCCGGTGTTCACCAAGCGGGGTGACGGCAAAGCAGTACTCGGTTCGCGGGGGGGGGTGCCCCTAATTCCTTTGTAGGGACCGTGGTGGCGCCGGGTGGCTGCACGGCGGTGTGAGGACGAAGTACACGGTGAACCGGGCCGACAACAGACGCCGGCGCTTCTCCCCGCACCCCGCCTCGCCAACGACCTGGTCCACCAGCTCAGGCGGACACGACCGGGTCAAGATCCCAAGCCCCAGCCGCTCCAGACGTGATACCAACACGAACGGCTCAACGCCGACCCCGCCGTAAAAGCAACGGCATTGTCATGGTTAACAAGGGGGGGAAGTCATGCCGGGCCCGAAGGCCGGGAGCCCCGTTGCGGAGCCACCCAAGAAGGTAATGGGGGGCTGGCGGGCGAGCCGTTCCCCTGGGGCGATGAACTCCGGCCCGCCGGACGGCACGCGATGAACGTCTGGAACGGCTCCTTCCGCGATCACAACGCCCTGGAGGACGGGTACCCGGGCACCTGTCCGGTCGACGCGTTCGCCGCCAACGGCCACGGTCTGTACAACACCACCGGCAACGTCTGGGAGTGGACTGCCGACTGGTTCCACCCCACCTGGCAGCCACGGGCCCGCGCGAGAACCCGGCGGGCCCCCGGCCGGCTCGGCCCGCGCCCTGCGCCAGGGGTTCGTACCTCTGCCACGCCTCCTACTGTCGCCGCTACCGTGTCTCGGCGAGGATGCAGAACACCCGGAGTCCTCCACCGGCAACATCGGCTTCCGCTGCGCGGGACCCGCCCGGAGCCGGGCCGCTCAGACGCCGCTGATGGCCGTAACGGCGCCATCGGCGACAGCGCCGGTCAGCAAGGCGTGATCGGCCGCGGTCCGGTCGGCGTAGCGGAGCGCGAAGTCGGTGACGGCGCGGTCGAAGGTGTCGGCGCTGCCCAGGTATCCCGCGATGGCGATGCGGTCACCGGAGCGGGCATGGGCGCGCGCCAGCGCCTTGCCGCACAGCCCGGCGTACTGGCCGAGGACGACCCGGGACATGGTCGCGACTTCGGCCGATCCCTTCATGTCGCGCAGTTGCCGACTGTAGAAGTGGCGCCCCTCGGGGCCGCTCATCCAGCCGAGGAAGATGTCGCTGGTGGCTTGCAGAAGCCTCTGGCCCGCCACGACCCGGTGACCGTGGTGATCATGACCGTCGGCCGGGAGGTGGTCTTGCAGGACGGAGGGGCCTGCCTCCTTGATCTGCAGGAAGAGCGGGTCGTCATCGTCGCGGCCGGTGAGCAGCACGATGTAGCAGCGGGTCCCCACGCTCCCGACACCGACGACCTTCCGTGCCGCGTCGACGAATCGGTACCGGTCCAGCAGGAGGCGGCGTTCCTCGGGAAGTGTGCTGCGGTACTCGCCGAAGACCGCGCCCACGGCCTGTGACTCGGCGCGGGCCAGCGGTTCCAGCAGCGGCGGATCGTGGGCGATCCGCCGGCCGCCGTCGCGGACCTCGGTCAGCTTCTCCAGAGCACGAAGGCTGGTACGGCGGCGGGCGCGCGCCAGGCCGGCCTCGACCCGGCCCCGCAGCTTGGGCTTGCGGATGAGGGGCAGCAGATCGACGGTGTCGATCCGGTGGTACCAGACCTCCAGTTCGCCCTGCCCGGCGAGTTCCCTGATGGTCTGCCGGTAGGACCGGGCCGCCGAAAGAGCCGATCCTCTGGCCCAGTCGTCGCCGTGACCGTTCTGGCGTGCGGCCACCGCGACACTCGCGGCGAGCCGTTTGACGTCCCACTCGAAGGGGCCGGGCAGGGTCTCGTCGAAATCATTGAGGTCGAAGAGCAGGGACCGCTCGGGCGAGGCGAACATGCCGAAGTTCAAGAGGTGCGCGTCCCCGCACAGCTGGACGGTCAGGCCCGTGTCCGGCTGGGCGGCCAGGTCGGCCGCCATGACCGCGGCCGCGCCACGCAGGAACGCGAACGGCGACGCCGCCATCCGGCCGTAGCGGATCGGCAGCAGCTCCGGAACCCGGTCGACCGCCTGCCGCTCCAGCACCCCGACGGGATCGGGCCGGTCGGTCGACGCGGTCCAGCGTCCGTGCGAAGCACGGCTGACGCTCTTGCGGACGGCCCGCCCGCTTCGGGACTGCTCACCCGGACTGGTCATGCTCCACTCCTTGTCGCCGGTCCCCCTCATCCTGAGCGCACCGCGCCTGAAGCGCATGTCACTGCCCGCGCACCCGTCTGCGCGGGACCGGCCTGGCCGACGCACGCCGACGCGTATCCCGCCAGGCAGCGTCCACTGGGGAGGATCTGGGAGAACGAAGCCCCATTGGGGAGCGGCTGGGGAGAATCGGCCGCATCACAGGGCAGCACGGCGAAACGGCCGGAAGGACGGATCGGTGCAGACCAGAGGGCCTCTACAGTCGGTTTCCGCAGGTCAGCGGTGTGAGGGTGGCGGCTTCAAGAAGATCTCCTCCTGGGCGGCAATCTTGTTTGCACCCACACTCGTCGGAACCATCTACGGCATGAACTTCGACTCCATGCCCGAGTTGGGTTGGACCTTCGTATACCCCCTTGCAATCTGCCTCATGGGGATGGTTTGCATCAGTTTTGACACATCGGCGGGCTGGCGCGGCGAGCCGCCGCGTGCTGCTGACACTGATGAACGCGCTCCGCCGCGACTCCTCGAAACACCAGGCTGGACCCATCCTGTTCGACGCGGAGAAGATGACCCTGCTGCACGACCCCACCGGGACAGCCGGACGGCGAGTTGTCAGAGTGTGAGCGGATCGTCTACGGGCTGGCCGAACTGCCCGGCCGCAGCTGATGCTCAGCGCCCGAGCCTGTCATCGCACGCTGGTGCCGAAGCCGAGTTCGCCGCCTACCTGGCTGTTCTGTGCGCCGACCAGAAGCGCAAGGGAAGCTGATGGCCGTTCTCGACCAGCACGGGCGCTGGGCGTGCCGGCGCCCGGCGCATCATCGCGTACGTGCACCAGGATCTCGAACTGCCCGATCGGGCGGTCCATCGGGCCCGCGCCTGCCGCCGGTGCCGTGGTCACGGGACCGGGATGGCGTCGAGCTGTTCCTCGAGGGCCGCCAGCGTCCGGTAGCAGGGCATCACCTGGGCGATGGAGGCGTTCGGCTCGCGGCCCTCGCGGATGGCGGCGACGAACTCGCGGTCCTGCAGTTCGATGCCGTCCATCGAGACGTCGACCCCGCTCACGTCGATCGGCTCGTCCTTGCCGGTGGCCAGGTCGTCGTAGCGCGCGACGTAGGTGCCGGTGTCGCCGATGTAGCGGAAGAACGTGCCGAGCGGCCCGTCGTTGTTGAACGACAGCGACAGGGTGCAGATGGCGCCGCTTTCCGCGCGCAGCTGGATCGACATGTCCATCGCGATGCCGAGCTCGGGGTGGATCGGGCCCTGGACCACGTTGGCCTGCACGATCGGCGAGCCGGTCTGGTACGCGAACAGGTCGACGGTGTGCGCGGCGTGGTGCCACAGCAGGTGGTCGGTCCAGGAGCGCGGCTGGCCGAGGGCGTTGAGGTTGGTGCGGCGGAAGAAGTAGGTCTGTACGTCCATCTGCTGGATGTTGAAGTCTCCGGCCTGGACCCGCCGCCGTACCCACTGGTGGCTCGGGTTGAAGCGCCGCGTGTGCCCCACCATCGCAACCAGTCCGGTGCGCTGTTGTGCCTCCAGGCACGCCTCGGCGTCGGTGAGGGAGGCGGCCAGCGGGATCTCGGTCTGGACGTGTTTGCCCGCTTCGAGGCAGGCCAGCGTCTGCGCGGCGTGCAGGGGGGTGGGCGTGGCGAGGATGACGGCGTCGATGTCGTCCATCGCCAGTACCTCCTCCAATGTCGCGAAGCCCCGGCCGATGCCCTGCTCCGCGGCGAAGTTCCGGGCGCTTTCGAGGGTGCTGCTCACGACGGCAGCCACCTCCACGCCCTTGATCCGCCTGAGCGCGGCCGCGTGCTTGGCTCCGAAGGCGCCTCCTCCGGCCAGGGCGATCCGGATGGTCTGGTCGTCGGTCATGTCGGTCACTCCTTCTCAGCGGGCTTCTGGGCCCGCGGGTGGTTCTCCAGGATCAGGTGGCCGACGGCGGTGTTGGACGCCGGCACGTGGTAAAAGCGGTGCTTGAGCTCGGTCTGTCCGGACCCGTCGAGGTCGCTCATCGCACCGCGGGCGATCAGCCACATGACCAGCTCGATGCCCTCCGAGCCCGCCTCCTCCACGTACTCCAGGTGCGGGACCTGCGACAACCCGACCGGGTCCGCGATCAGTTTGTCGAGGAAGGCGTTGTCCCATTCCCGGTTGATGAGGCCGGCGCGGGGACCCTGCAACTGGTGGCTCATGCCGCCGGTGCCCCACACCTGGACCTTCAGCGACTGGTCGTAGGACTCGATCGCCTTGCGCAGCGCCTGGCCGAGCCGGAAGCACCTGTCACCCGAGGGCACGGGGTACTGCACCACGTTGACGTGAAACGGGACCACCTTGCACGGCCACTCCTCGACGTCCCCGAACATCAGCGACAGCGGGACGGTCAAGCCGTGGTCGACGGTCATCTCGTTGACAAGGGTGAGGTCGAAGTCGTCCCTGATGAGCGAGTGCGCGATGTGCGCGGCCAGGTCAGGGTCGCCCTTGATGCCCGGCACCGGGCGGGGTCCGTAGCCTTCGTCGGCGGTGGAGTAGGCCGCTCCGGTGCCGAGCGCGAAGGTCGGGATCAGCGACTGGTCGAACGTGGTGGCGTGGTCGTTGTAGACCAAGAAGACCACGTCGGGCAGGTTCTCCTTCTCCCACTGCTTGGAGAACTCGTAGCCCTCGAAGACCGGCACCCAATAGGGGTCGTCGGTTTTGTGGTGGTCGATCGCCGCTCCGATTGCCGGCACGTGCGAGGTGAAAACCGCGCCGGTGATCGTGGCGTGCCCGGTGGGGGGCGTCGGGCCGGCGTGTGCCGCTTCGAGGACGGCGTGGTCGATCCGGTTCCCCTCGACGGAGCGGCCGCCGCCGACCATCATGCCGCGGTACTCCTGCTCGGTCATGCCGGTCATCGATCCCGCCATCTGCTGGAACGACAGCCCGAGCGTCGCGCCCCACTTGGCGAGAAAGTAGATGTTGCCGCCCTCGCCTATGGCGGCGTTGAGGTCGCGGTCGAGCAGCGCCTGCTTCTGTTCCTCCCGCAGTGGCCATGCGTCCAGGTAGGCGCGCTCGTCTGCGAGGTAGAGCTCGCGGTTCTCCGCCGTCATAAGCGACATGCAGAACTGGTTGAGGTGGTATCCCCTGGCGGACTGCTCGGCGTCGAAGATGGTCGTCCCCGGAACCAGTTTGTAGGTCTTGTCCAGTGACATGGTGAGCCTCCAATCGTGCGGTGGGTCAGTCGGCGTCCGGCCAGTACAGGCGCATCGGGTTGTCGACGAGGAGCCCGCGTTGCAACTGTGGCGTCGGCGCGATGTGCGGGATGAAGTCGACGAGCAGACCGTCATCGGGCATGTGGCCGGTGAGGTTCGGGTGCGGCCAGTCGGTGCCCCACAGCACCCGGTCGGGGAACTCCTCGACCACGCGGCGGGCGAAGGGGGCGGCATCACGGTATGCATCCTGCTCGCCGTCGAGGGCCGGCGGGCCGCTCATCGACAGCCGCTCCGGGCAGGTCACCTTGCACCAGGTATCCGGCCGTGCCCGCATGAAGTTCAAGAACGCCTCGAACTCCGGGCCGTGCGGATCCTTGGTGACATCGGGCCGGCCCATGTGGTCGATGACCAGCGGTACCGGGATCGAGAGCAAGAAGTCGCGCAGGTCGGCGAGGTCCGCCGCCTCGAAGTAGACGACTACGTGCCAGCCGTAGGGCGCGATCCGCTCTACGACGTCCCACAGGTCCTGCCGTGGCGCGGCCTCGACGAGCCGCTTGACGAAGTTGAACCGCACGCCGCGGACTCCCGCCTCGTGCAGCTCCCGCACCTGCGCGTCCGAGATGTCCGGCCGCAACGTCGCGACCCCCCGGGCCAGGCCTCCCGACGCCCGCAGGGCGTCGAGCATGGCGCTGTTGTCGGCGCCGTGGCAGGTCGCCTGCACCACGATGTTCCGGGCGAAGCCCAGGTAGTCGCGCAGCTCGAAGAGCTGGTCCTTGGACGCGTCGCAGGGGGTGTACTTCCGCTCGGGGGCGTACGGGAACTCCCCGCCCGGGCCGAAGACGTGGCAGTGCGCGTCGACGGCGCCCTCGGGCACCTGGAACCGCGGCCGGCTCGGATCGGCGCACCAGTCCAGCCAGCCGGGGGTCTTCCGATAGGTCGTCATCCTCGGTCCTCCTCAGTCCTCGTAGCGCAGCCCGAGCCCGGCCAGCGGGCCGCGCATGCCGTACAGGTCCAGGCCGAGTTCGCCCGCGCGGAACCGCGCGCGCTTGTTCGCCTCGCCGGCCTCGCGCGCGGCCGACGCCTCGGCGACCTCTGCCGCCCGCTCGCGCGGCACCACCACGACACCGTCACGGTCCGCCACGACGACGTCGCCGGGCCTGACCAGTGCATTGCCGCATACCACCGGCACGTTGACCGAACCGAGCGTGGCCTTGACCGTGCCTTTGGCGTTGATCGCCCGGGAGAAGACCGGGAAGTCCATCTCCTCCAGGTCCGCCACGTCCCGCACGCCGCCGTCGAGGACCAGGCCCTGGCAGCCCCGGGCGCGGAACGAGGTGGCGAGCAGGTCGCCGAAGAAGCCGTCCTCGCTCTCGGTGGTGCAGGCCGCGACCACGACGTCGCCTTCGCGGATCTGCTCGGCGGCGACGTGGAACATCCAGTTGTCACCGGGCTGCAGCAGCACGGTCACCGCGGTACCGCACATACGGGCCTTGGGATAGACGGGACGCAGGTAAGGGCGCATCAGGCCCACCCGGCCCATGGCCTCGTGGATCGTCGCGACTCCGAAGGCCGACAGTGCGGCGACGGCCTGGGGATCGGCGCGGGTGATCGATGTGTGGACGACACCCAGCTTGGTGTGTTCCATGCTTCTTCTCCTGGGATTCAGTGGCCGACCGCGGCGAGGCGGGCGGCGAGTCGGGGGTACACGCGCAGGGCGTTGCCGCTGTAGACGGCGGCGCGTCCCTCGTCGGAGAGGTGCGCGGTGGCCTCGACGTACCGCTTCGTGTCGTCGAAGTGGTGACCGGTGCTCGGGTCGATGTCGCGGACCGCGCCGATCATCTCGCTGGCGAACAGGACGGACCGGCTGGGTACCACCTGCGTGAGCAGGTCGATGCCGGGCTGGTGGTAGACGCAGGTGTCGAAGAAGACGTTGTCCAGCAGCGTCTCGGGGTCCGGCCTGCCCAGCGCCATCGCCAGGCCGCGGAAGCGGCCCCAGTGGTAGGGCACCGCGCCGCCGCCGTGCGGGATCACGAACCGCAGCGTCGGGAAGTCGGCGAACAGGTCTCCCTGGACCAGCTGCATGAACGCCGTGGTATCGGCGTTCAGGTAGTGGGCGCCGGTAGTGTGGAAGGCCGGGTTGCACGACGTACTGACGTGGATCATGGCGGGTATGTCGTACTCGGCCATCGCCTCGTAGAGCGGGTACCAGCTGCGGTCGGTCAGCGCCGGCGCGGTCCATTTGCCACCCGACGGGTCGGGGTTGAGGTTGACCGTCACCGCGCCGAGCTCCTCGACCGCACGGCGCAGTTCGGGCAGGCAGGTCGCGGGTTCGACGCCCGGCGACTGCGGCAGCATCGCGCCCATGGCGAAGCGGTCGGGGTAGAGCGTGCAGACCCGGTGGATCAGGTCGTTGCAGATCCGCGCCCACACCGAGGAGACCTCGAAGTCGCCGATGTGGTGGGCCATGAAGCTGGCGCGCGGGGAGAAGATCGTCAGGTCGCTGCCGCGTTCGTCCATGAGCCGCAGCTGGTTGCTCTCGATCGCGTGACGCAGGTCGTCGTCGGTGATGACCAGGTCGTCCGGATCGGGCGCGTGCCCGGCGGCGCCGATCGCGGCCACCTGGCGGTCCCGCCACTGCGCCAACTGCGGGGGCGCGGTGGTGAAGTGACCGTGACAGTCGATGATCATGTGTTCTCTCCTGCTGGTCGTCGGGGTCAGCCGTGGGAGCCGGCCGGCCAGCCGGTGTATTGCTCGGCGAGGTAGGCGCGCCCGGCGCGGTTGCCCACCACGTTGTCGAGCTCGCCGAGCTGGCGCCGCAGGTCGAACGGAGTGCCGCCGGGCGCGGTGTGCAGCAGCTGGGTCATCCAGTAGGAGAAGTTCTGCGCCCGCCAGACCCGCTGCAGGGCGCGCGGCTGGTAGTCGTCCAGCACGGCCTCGCCCGCGCTGCCGAGTGCTCGCACCAGGACTGGGGCGAGCACCTTCACGTCGTGCAGTGCGAGGTTGAGCCCGCGAGCGCCGGTCGGCGGCACCGTGTGTGCGGCGTCGCCCGCGAGCACCATCGAGCCCCAGCGCATCGGCTCCTGCACGAACGAGCGGAACCGCAGCACCGTCTTCTCGAGGATCGGCCCCTCATGGAGACGGAAGCCGTCCTGACCGGCCACCCGGACCTGGAGCGTCTCCCAGATGCGGTCGTCCTGCCAGGTGTCGACGGACTCGTCGGGGTCGCACTGGAAGTACATCCGCTGAACGGTCTCGGTGCGCTGGCTGATCAGCGCGAACCCGTGCTCGGAGTGGGCGTAGACCAGCTCGGGCGCGCTCGTCGGCGCCTCGGCCATGATGCCGAACCACGCGAAGGGGTACTCCTTGCCGTAGCGCACCCTGCGGTCCTCGGGCACCAGATCGCGGCACATGCTGCGCGAGCCGTCCGCGCCGACCACGTACCGCGCCCGGATCTCTTGGCGGGACCCGTCGGGCGCCGTGTAGCGGACCCGGGGAGCGTCGGTCGTGAGGTCGAGGACCTCGGTGTCCTTGACGCCGAAGTGGACCGTGCCGCCGTCGCGGTCCCGGGCGTCGGCCAGGTCGGTGAACACGTCGGTCTGCGGGTAGAGCCATACCGACTGGCCGACCAGCTCCTTGAAGTCGATGCGGTACGGGCGACCACCGACCCGGATCTCGACGCCCTCGTGCTCGCGACCCTCCCGCAGGACCCGGTCGGACACGCCGGTCTCGACCAGGTCCCGGGCTGCGTCGGCCTCGAGGATGCCGGCCCGCTGCGTCGTTTCGATCTCGCGCCGGGAGCGGGTGTCGATCACGATCGTCTCGACCCCCGCTCGCCCGAGCCGGTGGGCCAGCATCAAGCCGGCCGGACCACCACCGATGATGGCGACGGGAACCGAGGCAACGGTGTCGACGGTGGCGTCGGCCATGGCATCTCCTGAGCAACTGCGAACGTTCGGAACACCCCGAACGTTGACACCCGGAGCCGACGCCGGTCGCCGGCGTTTCCGTCAGGCGGAAGTCCGTTCGAAGGTCAGACCGTCGCGTGGGCGCGCCGGCCGAGCTCGTCGGAGATCCCGTGGGCGGCCCTCAGAAGGGGCTCGCGCAGCCCGCGCGCATTGCTCGCACCGCTCGCCGCGACGACGATCCCCAAAGCGGCGCTGACAGGCCCGGTCCGGCCGATCCGTACAGGCGCTGCCACCGCGACCGTGTCCTCGGAGAGCTGCCGGTCGCTGATGAAGACCTGCTCGCGGCGGATACGGTCCAGTTGCGCGCGCAGCGTCTTCGGGTCGGTGACGGTGTGCGGGGTCCAGGCGCGCAGCGGCGATTCGAGGACCTCCTCCTGAATGTCCCGTGGTGCGTGCGCGAGCAGCACCCGGCCCATCCCGGTGGATCCGACGGGGAACCGGGTCCCGACCGCGGTCAACAGCTGCACCGATCGATGACCGGTGATACGTTCGACGAACACGAGCTCTGTGCCCTCGCGCACCGCGAGCTGAATGTTCTCGTGAGTCGCCTCGTAGAGGTCCTGCATGAACGGCAAGGCCGCGTCACGCAGGATCTGGGTACGGGGGCATCCCGAGGTGATCTCCCAGAGCCTCAGCCCGACGTGCCACGACCCGTCCTCGTCCCGCTCCAGCGCTCCCCATTCCGCCAGCTCCGCGACCACTCGGTGCGTGGTGCTCAAGGCCAGACCTGTGCGCTGGGCGATCTGCGAGAGTGTCTGCGACGGGTGTTCGCGATCGAAGGCCGAGAGGACCTTGAGGACCTTTCCAGCCGCGGTGCTGCTCCGGGTTGTACTCACACGCGCAGTGTCTCAGACGGGCGTTGAGCTGCCCGAACGGGCGCCGTAGCATCCGCCGGACACCAAGGAGACAACGTGAACCAAGAGATCTCTGGGCTGTCCTCGATGGCGACGCGGCCGATAGTGGGCGAGCTTTCCGAACACATCCGACTCGCTCACGGGATTCCGGTGCGTTTCGAGTCTGCCGGCGGGGTGGAGATCGCACGGCGGGTGCGCGAGGGCGCCGAAGCAGACTTGCTCGTGCTCGCCGACGGAGCACTGGCCGCGTTGGAGAAGGAAGGGCGCCTCCTCGGGGGTACGGTGCGCCCGCTGTGGATCTCCCAGGTCGTCGCCGCCGTGCCGGAGGGAACACCGCTTCCGGCACTCGGCTCGGAATCCGATCTGCGAGCCGCTCTGCTGTCCGTGAAGAGGATCGCCTACTCCACAGGCCCCAGCGGTACGTCCCTCATCGACCTGATCACCCGTCTGGATCTCGCCGACACGCTCGGGGACCGGCTTGTCCAAGCCCCGCCGGGGGTGCCCGCGGGCAGCCTGCTGCCGTCCGGCCAAGCCGAGCTGGCCTTTCAACAGCACAGCGAGCTCATGGACCTGCCGGGCGTCGTCGTCATCGGCCCCCTGCCGGGCGAAGCCGCCATCAGCTCGGTGTTCAGCGGGGCCGTACTGGCCGCGTCCACCCAGCCGCACCGCGCCCGCGAGGTCCTCGGCCTTCTCGGTTCCGAAGCGGCGTCGAGGATCGCCCGCGGAAGGGGCATGCGGGCGGCCCGGGGCTACTGACCCGGGTGGGTCGGGGTTTCCGCCTGGGCATCAGGCTCCGGGGCCCGTCCTGCTCGCCCACGGGCGTGCCGAGGACCGCACGCGCGATCCGGGGCTCGGCCTCGAACGCGTGCGGTCCACCCGTGGTCCGGGAAAGGGCCTCCCTCGTGCGGCGGTGGACGCGGCAACGGCCCTGCGTGAGTTGGGACGATCAGGCGTAGTGGCGGTAGACGGCGTGGGCCACGCAGGCCGGCTTGTCGCTGCCCTCGACCTCCACGGTGAACGTCAGCGACATCTGGACGCCGTTGCCCTTGACCTCCTCCACAGTCCCGACGGCGCCGTGCAGTCGGATCTTCACGCCGACCGGGACGGGGCTGGGGAAACGGACCTTGTCCAGGCCGTAGTTGACGCTCATGGAGACGCCGGTGATGGTGAGAAGCTCACCGAAGAGCGGAATGATGAGGGAGAGGGTGAGGTAGCCGTGGGCGATGGGGCCGCCGAAGGGGCCGTCCTTCGCCTTCTCCGGGTCGGTGTGGATCCACTGGTGGTCGTCGGTGGCGTCGGCGAAGGTGTTCACCCGCTTCTGGCTGATGTCGAGCCATTCGGTGCGGCCGAGGTCGGCTCCGCTGAGGGCTTTGAGTTCGTCGAGGCCGTTGGCGATGGTCGGCATGGAGGGACCTTTCGTTGGCGCAGGCAGCGCTGAGTGCGGCCTGCGAGCGGGGCTTCAGCGGTGGGGGTGGTCTGCGGGACCGCCCGCGTGGGCGTCGCGCACGGCGGGCTTGATGATCTTTCCGGAGGCCGTGCGGGGCAGGGTGTCCGTGAGGACCACGGACTTGGGGATCTTGTACTTGGCGAGCCTTCCGTGCAGGTGGCCGAGGATGCCGTGCTCGTCGGCGCGAGCTCCGGACCTGAGGATGACGACGGCTCGGCCGACTTCGCCCCAGACCGGGTCGGGCACCCCGATGACCGCGCATTCGGCGACGGCCGGGTGGGTGAGGAGCGCATCCTCGACCTCGGCCGGGTACACGTTTTCGCCGCCCGAGACGAACATGTCCTTGACCCGGTCGACGATGTAGGCGTACCCGTCGCAGTCGGTCCGGGCGACGTCGCCGGTGCGCAGCCAGTGGCCTTCGCCGCCGGCTGCGAAGGCGGCCTCGGTGTCCTGCGGCCGGCCCCAGTAGCCGGTCATGACGTTGGGGCCCTGGACGAGGACCTCACCACGCTGTCCGGGTTCGGCGTCCCGGCCGTCGGGCAGGACCACGCGGATGTCGGTGAAGAAGTGCGGCACGCCCGCGGAGCCGGCCTTGGCCGAGGTCTGCTCCCTGTCCAGGAAGAGGACTCCGGGGGACGCCTCGGTCATGCCGTAGCCCTGGCTGAAGGCGAGGCCGCGGGCGAGGTACGTGGCGATGGTGCGTGCGGGAACGGGTGCGCCGCCGCAGTTGAGGGTGCGCAGGCTGGACAGGTCCGTCGTCGCCCAGCGGGGCCGGGCGGCCATGGCGTCGTACATCGTGGGGACGCCGAACATGTACGTCACACGCTGGTTCTCGATGGTCTCCAGTACGCGTTCGGCATCGAAGGCACCGAGCAGCACCACCCGGCCGCCCTTGAGGAGAGTGGGCAGGCAGGTCATGTTGAGGCCTGCGGTGTGGAACAGGGGGGCGACGGCCAGGGTCACCTCGTCGCCGGTGAGGTCGGTGTCGACGAGGACGTTGACGCTGTTCCAGATGATGTTGTGGTGGGAGAGGACGGCACCCTTGGGGCGGCCCGTGGTCCCGGAGGTGTACATGATCATGCAGGTGTCCTGCGGCGCCACGCTCTCGTCCAGGGGCACGGCAGCTCCGCCGGCGAGGAACTCCTCGTAGCCGAGGACCCCCTCGTCGGGCCCGTCGAGCGCGATCCGGTGCCGCACTGCGGCCTCGTCGGCCGCCGCGCGTGCGGACCGGGCCTGCTCCGGCGCGTGGACGAGGACGACGCTGCCCGAGTCGGACAGGTTGTACGTCAATTCCGGGGCGGCCAGACGGGTGTTGAGCGGGACGAAGACCGCCCCGAGCAGGCCGGCGGCGAACAGCGTCTCCAGGAAGGCGGGGTGGTTGGGGCCGAGGTACGCGATCCGGTCACCCCGGGCCACTCCCAGCTCCCGCAGGGAGTGTGCGAGGCGCAGGACGCGCTGGTGGAGCTCGCGGTAGGTCCAGGAGCGGTCCTCGTGGACGAGGGCGACCCGGTCCGGGGTCTTGCGGGCACGGCGCGTGGGCCAAGAGCCGATGCCTTGGTTCAACACGGCGACTCCTTCGGTTGCCACCTTCAACTGGCCCGTCGCCTGGAACTCGGTCAACGGCCCCGGTGCGGTGACCCTGTCGAACATGACCATTCACGAGTGGATCGCCACCCGTGTCCCGGGCGGGCACAGCTCGCCGTTCGGGCAACTCCTCGACGTCGCCTACACCACCGAGTTCGGCGTGGACACCAGCGCCTCGTCAGCGCTCGGCATCGTCGGGCTCCTCGCCTACCAGCCCACCCCCACCGGCTTCGCGCTGTTCGGGGAGAGCGACACCCGCTACCGCGTCCGCGGCGGCAACCAGCGCATCCCGCAGGCCATCGCCGCGGCCCTGCCCCCGGGGACGGTACGCCACGGCTGGCGGCTCAAGAAGGTAGCGGCCGCGGCGGGCGGCCGCCAGTCGCTCACCTTCACCGTCGACGGCTGCCCGCAGACGGTGCTCGCCGATCACACGGTGCTCGCCCTGCCGGTCGGCGTGCTCCAGCAGCTGAACCTGTCCGCCGCCGGCTTCGACAGTCGTAAGCTGGGCGGCATCGCCGCGATGACGATGGGCCAGAACTGCAAGCTGTCGATGCAGTTCAACACCCGTCACTGGAACGCCTCCGGCCCGTGGGGGCTCGCAACCGGCAGCACGATGAGCGACACCGGCTACCAGACGTCCTGGGACTCCAGCAGGGCCCAGTCCGGCGTGAAGGGCATCCTCACGGTCTACACCGGCGGCAGCCACGCGGCGGACTTCACACCGTCCGCACCGTTCCGCACGGCGGCCGACCCGCAGATCGCCGCCTACGCGCAGGCGGCGCTCGCCCAGCTCGAACCGGTCTTCCCAGGTCTGACCGCCCGCTGGACCGGCAAGGCCACGCTCGCCGCCTGGCCGCTCAACTCGAACGCGGGCGGCTCGTACTCCGCATGGCCCCCCGGGTACGCCCACCAGTACGCGGGCTACGAGGGCGTCCGACAGGGCAACACCCACTTCGCGGGCGAACACACCTCCGAGGTGGCCCAGGGCTACATGGAGGGCGGCGCCGAGTCCGGCCGGCGCGCGGCCGACGAGATCCTCACCGACCTCGGCGTCCTGTAGGCGAGTTGACCCCAGGGGGACGGCGCGGGACCACTACCCCGGTCCGGCGCCGTCACCCGCGCCCGTCAGCCCGTCAGCCCGTGTGGAGCTTCAACGCCGTCCGGACGGCGGATTCGGGCACCCTCGATCCAGGCGGGCTTGTCGGAGGTATGGCACCCGCGAAGTGAAGCGGCCCCTCGGAGGTAGGGAGGCCGGTGTGCGGCGTAGCGATCGGCGCCGCGAGCACGCGACTCAGTCGTCAGCGCTCCACGATGGCGAATTGCAACACCATGGCTCACAACCCGAGATCATTTGACGGCAGACCTTGGGTGGTCCGGGGGACGCCTGCAGAGTGCGTCATGGGCGAGTCGTGTGTTCGACGGGGGTGCCGTCGAGTACGTGTGCCGTATGGGAAGCGCGGGTGAGGACGACAGTGGCCAGAGTTGCCCAGCGGCGTCACCGACGCAGCCTGGTACGTGCGCGAAGGAAGCCACCGAGACCCCGCAGACACCCAATGCGGAACTCGCCAGGACGGCCCCGCCGGCAAAAGCGAGAAGGGTCAGAAGAAGGAGAAGGCCAGGGGCGTTCTCTACGGCTTCGAGGCCAGCCTCGTCGTCACCGGCGAGACCTCCGACACCCCCCTCGCCGGAGCCCCGGCCCACGCCAAGACCAGCGACCGGCGCCTACCCGCCCTCGTCCTCGTCCTCGCATTCACCGTCCACAAACCCGGCCACGACCCCGCGGGCAACGCCGTCACCGCCCTGCGAGACGTCTCCCGCCGCTCGCTCTCGGCGATCTGGGAGAGCGGGCCCGGGTTTGGGCGGCGAGCTCTGCCTGATACCGGTAGTTCCCCAGGGTGTCCGACCCGCTGTCCTCCTGGGGTGCCACGCGGAGGATCGGGTGCACGAACCCCTCATCAGACTCTGCGTCCTCTGCCGCCTCAGCCTCAGCTGCCACTGCGCACCCCCACCCCGCCGTTGGATCTACGCCCCCAGGGTCGACGGCGGAAGATCACCACAATTACGAGCACCCATGCACTCCGTAACATCCGATGCCACGGACGACCTAAGGTCCACTTCGCCTCGGTGGACGCCAGGGCGGCCCTCCCACTTGGCCCGTCCGGTCCCGATCGCCCCCAATCACTCCCATCTCTCCCGCTGAAGCCGAGACGTGACCTGGGTGGGCGCCCGCCGCACCAAGATCCGGACCATTTCCGGACCAGCCTGCGCGCTGCCCGTCGTCTGGCGCGACGCAGCCTGCGCGCTGCCCGTCGTCTGGCGCACCGCGCCCGTGGAACACAGAGCGAGCGGGGCTTCGCTCCTGCCACAGCACGGTAACCCGCTCCTCAATAGAGCCTCGAGGAACCGGGCGGTTGCCGTCCGCACGTGCGCTCCATGAATCGGACCCACCGCAGGCTGTCCCTCTGGGGCGGCGGCTTCTGCCCCTGTCCATGGCGTGATCTGCGAGACGTGCCCGAGCGAGCGCGGACCGGGGCGGCCGCCCCATGCGACCGGGCCCCCGTGCCTCAGCTTGGCGCCCGACACGGCCATCCGCCCGTTAGGTTTCGCCGGAAAGGCGCGGAAGCCTGGCGGGGACGACAGGTTGTCGGCGTCGTCCCCGCCCTGGAGTGCTTGGTGCCCGGACCTGTCAGAGGTGGTGCGGACCGTCGTAGTAGCCGCCGACCTGGCGCTGGTAGTCCGCGTCACCGAGGTGCTTGTCCTTGTCGAACTCGGGAGCGTTCTTGATCTGCTCCTTGGTCCGGTCGACATAGACCTTCTCGTCGTTGACATCAACCCGGCTGATCGTGCCCGCAGGCAGCAGGACTTCCTTGCCGAAGATCCACGGACCGGTATCGACCACGATGTACGAGGAACCGACCTCATCCGAGTGCTTGTCGACCTTGCCGATGGAACCGTCGCTCGCCTCGACCTTGTACCCCGTCAGATCAGCACCAGCCGAACGGCCGGCGGCCTCGCGGTAGTTCCAGAAATTCTCAGTCATGCGAAAAACAACTCCTCCGGTCAAAGAGAGGCGGAAGGAAAAAGAAGCTCCTACCGCGCTCTTTCCCTAGTGCATCCACGGCCGAAACTCGCATTCCGGGCCGCTCCTCACCTGCCCTGCGCTTTATCTCGCAGGCATCATCTGCCCGACGATGCCCCGACCATGCGCACAAGACTTACGATTCAGACCCGCTCATGCCGCCGGCACGGCGTCGGAGCCGCCGTCCTGATCCACCACCGCGGAGCCGCCTGCCAGCTGAGGACGGGCGGAGGAATGAGTCAATCAGCGCCCTTGTCCTTCTTCTTTCCCTTCGCCTTCCCGGGGACGTCCTTCGCCTTCGGCGCCCCCGGCGCCTTCACCGGAGGGCGATCACTGCCCGGTCGCGACTCGGCCGTACTGACGGGTGCCTGGGGGTCGGGCGCTGCGGTGGGCAACGGTGTCGCGGACGGCGCCGACTGGGGCTCTGCCGGTGCGGTGCCCTTCGATGCCGCCGGCTGCTCGCGGACCGGCGCGGTGGCAGGCCCACCGTTCTCCCCTTCTGGGATGCCGCCCAGCACCAGCGTGCAGGCTCCCACGACACTCACCGCCACCAGGCCCAACCGGGCCTTCTTCCGGCGGCGCGCAGCACTGCCGTGCGCCGGTCCGGGCGTTCGTGTGGGTTCAGCGCGAGGACCCGCAGCTGCGAGGGGCCGCAAAGGCAAGCGGTGGGTGGACGCGTCCGTGGGTGGCGGCTTCCTTGCGGTGCGGGATCGCAGGGCGTGCTCGATGTCGCGCAGGCGCAAGTGGACTGCGGCGGCATCAGGACGTACCGAAGGATCCCGGCCGGTCATGGCCTTCAGCAGGCGGGCGAGGTCGTCCGGCAGCCCCTCGGGTATCCGGGGCGAATGCAGGAGGCGGTCGGTACCGATCTCCACGGGCGTTCCCCGGTGCTCCCGCCGGCCGGTGAGCGCTTCGAGGAGTGTCACTCCCAGGGCGTAGACGTCGCTGGCCGTACTCGCGCCTTCGCCGAGGAGCTGCTCGGGGGCCATGTAGGCGACAGTGCCGACCAAGGTGTCGGGGGCGCTGACGGAATGCTCGTGCACGGTCCTGGACAGCCCGAAGTCGGCGAGGAGCGGGGAACCTTCCTCGCTGAGCAGGACGTTGGAGGGTTTCACGTCGTGGTGGATGATGCCGTGGGCGTGGACGTGGTCGAGGGCTGACGAGATGTCGGCGCCGATCCGTGTGACCTGGACGGTGCTGAGGGGGCCGGCGGCCACTCGGGCGCGCAGGGTGGCGCCACGGATCAACTCCGTGACCATGAAGGCGCCCTGTCCGTGGCGGCCGGCATCGTAGACGGTGACCAGGGCACGGTGGGAAAGGCGGGCCAGCAGGCGTGCTTCATGGCAGAAACGGTCGGCGGTGACCGTGTCCGAACCCGCGCGGAACACCTTGACGGCCACCTCACGGCCCAGAACCTGGTCGACGCCGCGGAAGACGTCCGCCGTCCCGCCGGATCCTAGGTGGCCTTCAAGCCGGTAGCGGCCCCCCATCAGAGCGTCGCGTCCGGGCAGTGCTCCGTACTCGGGGACAGGCCGGGCCGGCATGGGGTCCTCCTCCGCTCGCGGGCAGTGCCGCGCGCCTACCCGCTGCGGGTCCCCCTACGCACCGGCTCCCGGCAGCCGAACCGTGCTGATGGCGCTCCCGCAGAGGGCACGGGAGCAGGTGGCACTTCTAGCGGACGAAGTCCCCTGCGCGCATGCCGTCCGGGAGGGACCTCATGGGGAGGCCCCTCGAGGACGCCCCTGGAGAGTCAGCGCACCTGGACTCCGATGAGGCATGTGTCGTCGTCAGTGTCGGAGGCACTGTAGGTCAGCAGGTTGTCGAGCCGCTTTTCAAGGGAGCCCGCGGGGTGCGAGGCCACGTCCAGAAGCTGTGTGAGGGAGTCCGTCACCGAGATGTCGCGGCGTTCGACGAGCCCGTCGGTGTACATGAGGAGGATGTCCTCGCGTTGCAGTTGTACCTCTTCCTCCGCGAAGGTCACCTCCGGCAGCGCTCCGAGGAGCAGTCCGCCCGCGGTGAGGGGGAAGACCTGGGCGTCTTCCCCTCTGACCAGAACGGGGGGCAGGTGGCCGGCTCGGGCCCACGTGAGCCGTCGGGTCTCCGGGTCGTAGATCGCGCATACGGCGGTTGCGGTGAGGTTGCTGGTGAGGTGGTAGGCGACGCTGTTGAGCCAGGAGAGCAGTTGGGCAGGCCCGGCGCCGGTGACGGCGAGGCCGCGCAGGGCGTTGCGCAGGATCACCATGCCGGTGGCCGCCTGAATGCCGTGGCCGGCGATGTCGCCGACGCTGATGAGGATCTTGTTGTTGGGCAGTACGACGGAGTCGTACCAGTCGCCGCCGACGAGGGACTGGGATTCGGCGGGTCGGTAGCGTACGGCGATGCGGATGCCGGGGACTTCCAGTGCGGCCGGGGCCGGGGGCATGATGGCGTGCTGGAGTTGCAGCGCGAGCTTGGAGCGGTCCGCGGATTCCGCTTCGCTGTCGGCGAGTTGGTCGCGTGTGGCGGCCAGGGCGACTTCGGTCCAGTGCTGCGCGGAGATGTCCTGACAGGCGCCTCGCACGGAGTGGAGATGACCGTAGTCGTCCAGGACGGGTTCTGCCACCATGCGGATGTGCCGGGTGACGCCGTCCGGACGCTTGAACCTGAAGTCCACTGACGATTCGCGGAGCCGGTGCAGGAGGGTGCGCAGGAATCGGCCGACCGAATTGACGTCGTGGGGATGGGCGTGTGCGGCGATTTCCTCGAGTGGGATCGGGGAAGCCGACATGGGCAGGCCGAAGAGCGTGAAGAGCTGATCGTTCCAGCTGGTCTCCCCGGTGGTGACGTTCTGCTCGAAGCCTCCGACCCGGCCCAGGCGCTGGGCGTGCTGCAGGAGGCTGGCGAGACGCGCGGTTTCGTCTTCGATCCTCCAGATGAGGAGGAGGGCCGTGCCGTGCCGGCTGATGCTGACGTCGGCGACGGAGGTCAGGGGGACTTCGTCGACGATGGCCGTCAGTGTGGTGCGCGGTGCCTGAAGGGGCTCACCCGTGGCGTATACGCGTTCCAGCTTGGAGAAGAGCCCGTGGCCCTCTGCGGCTGCCGGATAGGCCTCGAGGAAGTGTGTGCCGGTGACCATCGAGCGCGGGCGTCCCGCGGGGTCGACGAAGCGTTGGTTGGTGTGGTGGATGCGGAAGTCGTTCAACCTGCCGGTCGAATCGAGGCTCGGGATCAGGATGAGCACGGGATCGTGCAGGTGGTCTGCCAGGTCCGTCAGCTCCGGTACTCCCGTCAGGCGGGGCGTGCGGGAGGCCGGGTCGGGGACCTCTTCCTCCAGAGTGTGGGAGCACAATTCGGCCAGGGTCTCCAGCTGCCGCAGGAGATGGGGCGGCTGAGCGGGCAGAGGGTTCGGCCAGCTCACCTCCAGCACGCCGAGGATGCGTCCTCCGGTACCGGCCGGGATCATGATCCGTCCGCCGTCCGGGTGCTGGCGTCGTCCGATGGTGGGGATGCCCGAGTCGGAGAGGCAGTTCACGATGGTGAGTTCCCGGCTGTTCATCGCCAGTCGCGCACAGGTCGCCACCTCGGGCGGGACGTAGCGCCAGCGGCCCGCGTCCTCTCGGGTGAAGCCGTCCTGCCCCACCAGGGTGATTGAGGAGTCCGCTCCGACGGCCCAGATCGCGACTCCGTTGGCGCCCAGTGCCGAAAGGGCGTTTTCCAGCAGGGCGGTGGCCACGGCTTGGGAGTCGGTGGCTGCCAGCATGCCGCTCTCCGCCGTCCTGAGCCGCATGGCCGGCGTGAGGTCGCTGGGGGTGGCGGGTTCGGCGTCGGCGGAGTCGAGGAATTCCTGTGCGGTCTCGCTGACGTGGTCTCGGGCGGCCTGGTTGATGATGTCGACTGCCAACGCGAGGACGGTCGTGTTCGACTGCTCGGCGAGCTTGGTGATTTGCCGGGAGGCCTCACCGGGACCGCAGCCGAGGCGCTCCACGAGGATGCCTTTGGCCATTTCGATCAGTGCTCGCCCGTCGGAGGCTTCCTGGGCTTCCAGTGCCTCTTGGCGCAGCCGCTCCACGGTTGCGGCCAGGCGGCTCACCTGGCTGGACTGCGGGGCGGTCGGCGCGCTGGTGTCCGGCGGTGTCCCGTGGCCTGCCGTTCGGCGGGCAGCCGGGACCGCCGGGGCGCTGGTGGCCCGGGCGGGTCGGTCCTGCGGGGGGTCGACGGGGTTCACTGGTCGCCGCCTTCTTCTGCGGTGGGCTTGGGGGCGGCAGGATCAGACACGGGGAGTCTTCGAGGTGTCCTGCGGGAGCCATCGCCGGAGTCGGGCGATGAGGTCGTTGGCGTCGACGGGCTTGGTGACGTAGTCACTCGACCCCGAAGCGAGGCTCTTCTCCCGGTCGCCGGGCATGGCCTTCGCGGTGACCGAGATGATGGGCAGGTCGGCATACTCGGGCATGCGGCGGATCTCCGCGGTGGCAGCGTATCCGTCGAGCTCGGGCATCATGACGTCCATCAGGATCAGGTCAATGCCGGGGGTACTGGTGAGGGTTTCGATGCCCTTGCGGCCGTTCTCGGCGTGGAGCACCCGGATGCCGTGAAGTTCGAGGATGCCGCTGATGGCGTACAGGTTGCGGGGGTCGTCGTCGACCACCAGGACGGAGCGGTCCGCGAGGCTGGCGTCGGCGAAGGCGTTGTCCGGTTCCGGGAGCGCGCTCTGGAACCGCGCGGCCGGCAGGACGTCGCCCAGGTGGTCGACCGAGAGGTGCAAGGTGATCCGCTCGCGCAGTTCGTCCAGGCTGGTGAACACTTCGAGCGGCCGGCCCACGGTCTGTGCGGTGATTTCCTGCTTCTGTGCCCGGGACATGCGCCGGTTGTCGTGGGCCAGGACCGGCAGGGACGACAGCGCCGTGTCTCCTGCGAGGGCTTGGAGGAAGGCCTGCGCCTGACCGTTGGCATCCAGTTCGAGAACGACACAGTGGAACGGCGACTGTGCGAGCAGGGTGGCGGCGTCCACGGCGGTCACGGCAGTCAGGACCTCGACCCCGTCGGCCGGCGGGCTGGAGGGGCTGCCGGCGAGGTCGGCGGCGGCGCTTTCGGCGACGAGGCTCAGGAGGCCGTGGCTGCGCTCCTCGATCACCAGGAGCTTTCGGGGGTGACCGTCCTTCGCTCCGGTCTCATCGCTGCCGCCGGGCCGGCCGGCCTGGTGCGGGACTGCTTGCTGCTCGAGGGCGGGGGCTTCCCCGGTGATCGGTTCGATGGACTCGGCGCGTGCGACGGGCAGGTACAGCGTGAAGGTCGATCCCTGGCCGGGCGCACTGCGGGCGGTGACGACGCCTCCGAGGAGCCGGGCGATTTCCCTGGTGATGGAGAGGCCGAGTCCGGTACCGCCGTACCTGCGGCTGGTCGTGCCGTCGGCCTGCTGGAACGCGGCGAAGATGACCTCCAGCTGCTCTTCGGGGATACCGATTCCGGTGTCGATGACCCTGAAGGCCACGACTGAGCCCGACTGAGCCAGTTCCAGGGGGAGTTCGGCGGTGTCGGCCGGTTCGATCTGGACCCGCACCCGGCCCTGTTCGGTGAACTTCACGGCGTTGGAGAGCAGGTTCCGCAGGATCTGCTGCAGCCGGGCGTCGTCGGTGAGCAGATCCGCCGGCGCCCCGGCCGCTGTCGTCACCTCGAAGGTGAGGCCCTTCTGGGTGGTCAGCGGCCGGAAGGTGGCTTCGACGTAGTCGAGGAGCTGCTTGAGCGAGACCCGTTCCAGGTTGATGTCCATCTTTCCCGCCTCGACCTTCGAGAGGTCGAGGATGTCGTTGATGAGCTGGAGCAGGTCGGATCCGGCCGAGTGGATGATGCCCGCGTACTCGACCTGCTTGGGGGTCAGGTTGCGGCTGGGGTTCTGCGAGAGCAACTGGGCCAGGATGAGGAGGCTGTTGAGCGGAGTGCGCAGTTCGTGGCTCATGTTGGCCAGGAACTCCGACTTGTACTTCGAGGCCAGGGAGAGTTGCTGGGCGCGGTCCTCGAGTTCTTGCCGGGCCTGCTCGATCTCCAGGTTCTTCGTCTCGATGTCGCGGTTCTGGGTGGCGAGGAGGGCCGCCTTCTCCTCCAGTTCGGCGTTGGAGCGCTGGAGTTCGTCCTGCTGGACCTGCAGCTGTCCGGAGCGGGCCTGCAGCTCGACGGTGAGGCGCTGGGATTCGCCGAGGAGTTCGTCAGTGCGGGCGTTGGCCACGATGGTGCTCACGTTGACGCCGACCGTTTCCATCAGGCGGCCGAGGAAGTCACGGTGGACGGGGGTGAACGTGGTGAAGGACGCGAGTTCGATGACGCCCAGGACCTGGTCCTCCACGAGGATGGGAAGCACGATCAGGCTGGCCGGGGTGGCGCTGCCGAGTCCTGAGGAGATCAGATAGCCCGGCGGGACGTGCTCGGTGGCGAGGATGCGGCGGGAGCGGGCGGCTTGTCCCACGAGTGTCTCGCCATGGCGTACCCGGGGGGCGGCGGGGCTGTCCGCGGGTCGGCCGAAGGATCCGATGAGCGTCAGCCAGGTTTCGCCGCCGTGGTCCTCGGCGAGGTAGAAGGCTCCGTAGCTCGCGTCGACCAGCGGGGTCAGCTCGTCCATCACGAGTTCCGCGACGACGGCGAGGTCCCGGTGGCCCTGCATCAGCCCGGAGATCTGCGCCAGGTTCGACTTGAGCCAGTCCTGTACCTGGTTGGCGCGGGTGGTCTCGCGGAGCGAGCCGACCATGGAGTTGATGTTGTCCTTGAGTTCGGCGACCTCGCCCGAGGCGTCGACGGTGATCGAGCGGGTCAGGTCGCCCTCGGCGACCGCGCTGGCCACCTCGGCGATGGCCCGGACCTGACGGGTCAGGTTGCCGGCCAGCTCGTTGACGTTCTCCGTCAGGCGCTTCCACGTACCGGAGACGCCCTCGACCTCGGCCTGACCGCCGAGGCGGCCCTCGCTGCCCACTTCACGGGCGACGCGGGTGACCTCGGCGGCGAAGGCGGAGAGCTGGTCGACCATCGTGTTGATGGTGGTCTTCAGCTCCAGGATCTCCCCGCGGGCGTCCACGTCGATCTTCTTCGACAGGTCGCCGTTGGCGACGGCCGTGGTGACGAGGGCGATGTTGCGGACCTGGCCGGTGAGGTTGTTGGCCATGGAGTTGACGTTGTCCGTGAGGTCCTTCCAGGTACCCGCCACGTTGGGGACGCGGGCCTGGCCGCCGAGCCGGCCTTCGGTACCGACCTCTCGTGCCACGCGGGTGACCTCGTCGGCGAACGCCGACAGGGTGTCCACCATCGTGTTGATCACTTCGGCGAGCGCGGCGACCTCGCCCTTCGCTTCTACCGTGATCTTCTGCGAGAGGTCGCCGCGGGCGACGGCGGTGGCCACCTGGGCGATGGAACGCACCTGACCGGTCAGGTTGGACGCCATGACGTTGACGTTGTCGGTGAGGTCCTTCCAGGTCCCGGAGACGCCCCGGACCGTGGCCTGACCGCCAAGATTGCCCTCGGTGCCGACCTCGCGGGCCACCCGGGTCACCTCGTCGGCGAACGCGGAGAGCTGGTCGACCATCGTGTTGATGGTCTCCTTCAGCTCCAGGATCTCCCCGCGGGCATCGACCCGGATCTTCTGCGAAAGATCACCCTGCGCCACCGCCGTGGTGACCTCGGCGATGGAACGCACCTGAGCGGTCAGGTTGTCGGCCATGAAGTTCACCGAGTCGGTGAGGTCCCGCCAGGTCCCGGAGACACCCTTGACATCCGCCTGCCCGCCGAGGCGGCCATCGGTGCCCACCTCGCGCGCGACGCGGGTGACCTCGTCGGCGAACGCGGACAGCTGGTCGACCATCGTGTTGATCGTCGTCTTGAGTTCGAGGATCTCACCGCGGGCATCGACCCGGATCTTCTGCGAAAGATCACCCTGCGCCACCGCCGTGGCGACTTCGGCGATCGAGCGCACCTGCGCAGTCAGGTTCCCGGCCATGAAGTTCACCGAGTCGGTGAGGTCCCGCCAGGTCCCGGAGACACCCTTGACATCCGCCTGCCCGCCGAGGCGGCCATCGGTACCGACCTCGCGGGCCATCCTGGTGACCTCGTCGGCGAACGCGGACAGCTGGTCGACCATCGTGTTGATGGTGTTCTTGAGTTCGAGGATCTCACCGCGGGCGTCGACGGCGATCTTCTGGGACAGGTCGCCCCTCGCCACGGCCGTGGTCACCTGGGCGATGTTGCGGACCTGATCGGTGAGGTTACCTGCCATGAAGTTCACCGAGTCGGTGAGGTCGCGCCAGACACCGGCCACGCCGGGGACCTCGGCCTGGCCGCCGAGCCGGCCCTCGCTGCCCACCTCGCGCGCGACCCGGGTCACCTCGTCCGCGAAGGAAGAGAGCTGGTCCACCATGGTATTGACGGTGTCCTTCAGCTCGAGGATCTCGCCTCGGGCCGCGACATCGATCTTCTGCGACAGGTCTCCCCGGGCCACCGCGGTGGCAACCTGGGCGATGTCACGCACCTGCGTGGTCAGGTTGCCGGCCATCGCGTTCACGGAGTCCGTGAGATCAGCCCAGGTCCCCGAGACGCCCGGCACCTCGGCCTGCCCTCCCAGAGTGCCCTCGGTGCCCACTTCCCGGGCGACCCGAGTCACCTCTGAGGTGAAGAGCGAAAGCTGATCGACCATGCCGTTGAAGACGGTCGCGATCTCACCGAGCAGCCCCTGGGACTCCTCCGGCAGGCGCGTGCCGAAGTCACCGTCGCGCACAGCTGTCAGACCGGCCAGCAGCTGCCGCAGTTCCGGTTCGCCTACCTCACCCGGCGGCTTGACGCCCGCACCAGACACCGTCGACTCGACCATCTTTACCCCATTCCATCTGGCCAGGCCACGAAGCCTCTGCGAGCCAAGTTCACCACATTCCATTCGACGCAAGGGCCGGGAGGGTGAAGATCTGGGAAGGGCCGGGCGCCCATGGCCACCAGCCCCGCCGCGCCGTCGGCAGGCGGGAGAGACCTCCGCGAACAGGCGAGAGAGCCTCCGCAACAGGGACTCCGGCGTCAGACGGCATACCTGGACCGGGTATCATTGTCGGCGGCTTGGAACACCGTCCGCAGACGGTGGGACGAGCCATTTCCACGCGGCTCGCGAGCCAGGGGCGGACGGTGAGGAAACGATGATCGCGCAGGGCGGCAGGGAGCGGCCGGTCCACAGCCTGGGCCATGGCGATCACGTGTGTCTGACGTTCGCCGACGATTCCGAGCAGCGCCGGGTGGTCACCGCCTACGTGTCCGATGGGCTGAAGCGCGGTGAGCGAGTGATGTATCTCGCAGACCGGCAGAAGCCTGCCGTGGTGCTCGACTGGCTCCGGTCGGCACAGATGGATCCGGACGCCGCCTTGTCCAGCGGACAGCTGCAGGTGGTCACCGCCGGCGACGGCTACCTGGTCGCGGGACGTTTCGACGCCACGGCAATGGCGGCGACGCTGCGGCAGGAGATGGCAAGCGCCGCGGCATCTGGTTTCAAGGGATTCCGGGTCAGCGGTGAAATGAGCTGGGCTCTACGCGAGATCGCCGGCGCGGACCAGCTCGCCGCATACGAGACCGTGGTCAATTCGGTCTTCCAGGGCCAGCCCGCTTCAGCCGTCTGCCAGTACGATGCCCGCCTCTTCCACCCCGCTCAACTGCGGACCTACGACCACTGCCACCCGGGCACCGTGGAACTCTCCCCGCTCTACGAGGACGAACTGCTGCGGATCGTGCCCGCCTTCGAGGAAGGGGAACGCACGATGCGCGTGATCGGCACCGTGGACTACCGCACCACCGACGCTCTGACCGCGGTCCTGGACGCCACCCACGACTGGGCCGGTGACGTGCGGGTGGACATGAGCGCGCTCGAGTTCATCGACCTGGCCGGCCTGCGCGCTCTGGCGCACACCGCGGAGCGATACGAGCCGGGCCGCCACATGCGGGTGGTGGAACTCGCCCCGCTGCTGTGCCAGGTGATAGCCGTGGCCGGCTTGGACCAGCAGGACGCCCTGGTCGTCACCTCCCCGGGAGCCTCGGCATGAGCAGCGTGGTCGACGTGACCGCCCCGCGGCCAGAGCGGACCCCCCGGTTGGTGCACCAAGGCCTGGTCTACGGGTCCGACGAGGCGTTCTTGGCCGCGACCGTCCCGTTCTGCCTGGACGGCCTCAATCAGGACGAGGCGGTCCTCGCCGTCACCACGCCCGCCAACATCGACCTGCTGCGTCAGCAACTCGGCAGTGCCGCCGGCGCAGTGCAGTTCATCGCGGCCGACGACTGGTACCAGACGCCCGGCAGCACCCTCGGCGCCTACTACCGCTACGTCGACGAACGCACCGCCACTGGGCGCCATCCCCAGGTCCGCGTGATCGGTGAGCCCGTCTGGCACGGCCTCGACGCGTTGGAAACCGACGAGTGGACCCGTTACGAGGCCGTCATCAACCTCGCCTTCGCCCACTGCCCGGCCTGGATCGTCTGCCCCTACGACACACGGACGGTCCCCGACCAGATCGTCGCCGACGCCCGCCGCACGCACCCGCAGCTGGTGACCGGCCCGGCCGCCGAAACAAGCGGTCACTACGCCCCTCCCCAGGGCGCCGCCTGGCACCGGAACCCGTCACCGGTTCCTGCTCCGGCAAGCAACGCCACGATGCCCTTCGGCACCGACCTGCACCACGTGCGCTCGTTCGTCGCCCGGCATTCCGCGCAGCTGGGGATGTCCGCTCAGGGGGCGGAGCGTTTGGCTTTCGCCGTCAACGAAGTGGCCACCAACGCTGCCCAGCACGGCGCAGGGCGTGGCGAAGTCTCGGTGTGGCGTACGGGGCACAAGGTCATCTGCGAGATCAGCGACCCCGGCCCCGTCCGCTTCCCTGCCGATGCCGGGTGGACCCTCGGCTACCTGCCACCGGATCCCAGGCAGCCCCGCGGGCACGGCCTGTGGACCGTGCGCCAGTTGTGCGATCTGGTCGAAGTCCACACCGGCGGCCCGGACACGGTCGTTCGCCTCCACTTGAACCTTTTCTGAATCACCCGGCCGGTCAGTCAGGGAATCAGGAGACCGGGTCGGATGGGCTGCCGCACAGCTACGTGCGTGTGCCCCGCTCCGCCCACACCGCACTGGACCGATCGGGGGAACCGCGAGACTGCAGGCTCTGGAGACGGGCGGCCGACGGAAGCAAACAGTGACAAGGTCCTAGAGCGTCCGCATTCCGTCCGCTTCCTTGTGAGGAACGATGTCGCCTTTGATCCCGCAGGACCCGGGCTCGCTGAAGGAACTCCTCGCGCGTGAGGTCGCGGCCCTGCGCACGGCCGTCGTCAACGCCGCGGGCGTGCGGCCGGACGACGGGGCGCCCGCGTCCGCTCCGCCGGACGGACCGCCGCGGACGTGCGCCTGCGGCGGGGGCGACGGCCCGGGGCACTCCTGCGGCGACGGGCCGGAAGGCCACGATCCGTGGGCGTGCGTATGCGCCACGCTGCCCGCCATCCCCGTGTCAGCCGCGTTGCTCGTACCCGTCCGGGACGACGCCGGCCGGACCGTGGATTTCACGGTCCGGGCCGGGAACCACGTCCGTCCTGCCCGGTGGCTGGAGTCACCGGACCGGCACGTGGGCAGCAAACTGCGAGACGTCCAGCCGGGGGCCGCCGCCGGCGGACTCGTCGACGCGCTGGACGACGTGCTCCGGACGGGGCGCGCCCTGAAGACGCTGGCGGTGGATTACACCGAGCGGCGCGGGGACGGCTTGCACCGCACGCAGTTGCTGTACGAGGCCGCCTCCTGCGGGGACAACGTACTGGCGACCTGGCGGCCCGCCCACGACCGTGCGGAACTGCTGTCGCGCGACGCGCAGTACATCGCGTCCATGGGCTGGGGCACCTGGGACCTGCTCTCGGGGGACACCGTCTGGTCGGAAGGGCTGTGCTCGCTCTTCCGTACCGACGCGGCGCGGCCGCTGTCGCTGGAGGACCTCTGCGACGCCGTTCTGCTGGAGGACGTACCCCGTTTCGGGAAGCTGCTGACAGGCCTGCTCGACGGCGAGGAGCCGCCCGGGGCCGAGATCCGCTTCAGCGTGCTGGGCGAGATCCGCACCCTGCACCTGGTGGGCCGTCCCGTCCTCTCCACGGACGGGCTCGTGTGGTCGGTGCACCTCATCGCCCGCGACCTCACGACGCAGGTCCGCAGCAGGCAACGGCTCGCGGCGACGCGGCGCCAGTCGGAGCGACTGCGCGAGGAAGCAGCCGCCGAGCGGCGGGTGGCCTCGGTGCTGAGGGAGGCCCTGATGCCGACCCACTCGGCGGTCCTCGCCGGGCTCGGGCTCTCCGTGGCGGCCGCCTACGTTCCTGCGGAATCGGAGGCGGCCGTCGGCGGCGACTGGTACAAGTGCCGCCTGCTGCCCGACGGCCGCGGCCTGCTCGCCATCGGCGACGCCTGCGGACACGGCCTGGGCGCCGTCGCCCGGATGGCGCAGCAGCGACACGCCCTGGCCGGACTCGCCCACGCGCCGGGAACCCACGCCGGCCAGCTCACCACTTGGCTCAACGAACTCCTGTGCGGCGACCCGGCAGCCCAAACCGCGACCGGGATCATCGGACACGTCGACGCCCAGCGCAACTTCCGCTGGGCTTGCGCGGGCCATCCGGCACCGCTCCTGCTGCGCGACGGTCGAGCGACGGCCCTCGACACCGACCACCGCGGGCCGCTGTTCGGCATGCTGCCCGGCCACGAGTACGCCACCGCCACCCTGGCGCTCCGCCCGGGCGACCTCCTGCTGCTCTACACCGACGGCATGGTCGAACGGCGCGGGGAGGACATCACCACGGGCATCGACGCCCTCCTCGCGGAGCTGGTGGCGTGCGACGGCCTCACCGCCCAGGATGCCCTCGACCGCATCATGGCCGCGTACACGCCGGAAACCCACGAGGACGACACCTGCCTGCTGGCCATCCGGCTGGACTGACCACCCGGACGCGTGGGTTGACGCGGATACCGTCTGTGGCCGGGACCGCCTCACCGGTTCATTAGCGCGGGCAGGAGTTCGGCCTCGGCCCATTCCCGGAACGGCTCCTGCCGGTCGCCGCCGATCTGGACGAGGGCGACCTCATCGGCAGCGGCTCGGCTGAGGTCCAGCCTTTCGGACGACGGCTCGTATCCAGCTGCCCTGTAGGCGGCGACGGCGGCAGCGTTCGAGGTCGGAGTGCTGACGAGTGCGCTTGATGCACCCATTTCACGCAGCACCGCCGCAGCGGCGACGCTGATCGCCGTCCCGTAGCCGCGACCGCGATGGGCGGCGTGCACGCCCACGGGCTCCAGCAGGCCGGGCTTGCCGGGCCCGGCCGACCAGACCGTCGCCGCGGCCACCGCGTTGTCCTGGTCGTCGTAGCCGATCAGGCAGCGGGCGTCGGCGTAGACCGGCCCGCCTGCGAGGACGTGCCACATCTCCTCGGTGAACGCCGGGCTGCCGAACGCCGAGCGATGCACCGCGGTCCGCACCCCCGCCGTCTCCGGACCGGCCACCTCGATCCGCAGGCCGGAGTCCTTCACCGGCTCGGCGAGGTCGTGGTGCAGCGGCGTCCACGCCTCGTCCAGAATCCAGCCCGCCTCCAAGAGGACCTCGCGGAGCAGGGCGCCGTTGGGGATTTCGAGGCCGACCTTCCCGGGCGGCAGGACCCCGCGCTCCGGATCATCGAGGTCCGCCAGCAGCCGGCGCGCCAGATCACCGTCCTGTCGCAGATCCGGCGCGGTCGTCAGGCGCAGCACATCAGGATCGTCCAGGTATCCGACGGCAATGATCCGGCCGTCCACGCTCCAGGTGCGGACGGCCGCGGCCAGCCTCTCCGCGCCCAGCGCCCAGGCCCAGCCGAGGTCTCCCGGATGGAGTTGCAGCGGCGTGCGGTCGTCCTGCCATACGCGGAGGGCATCCACGACCCCGGTCAGCCCATCGACGCCGGGCTCGTTCAGAGCGATCGTCATGTCCCGCATCTGACACCCTCGCGGCGACCGGCCGCACCTGGTTTTACTCGGCCGGTCAGGTCGACAGGACACGCCCTGGCCAATCCCGATTCTGGGTACATCGCGCGCAGGGGCGGCGCCGAACGAGGAAACCAGCGTCCGACACCACGCGGTCGTGACCACACCCGCCCCGCCGAGGGTGGGTGCTGTCCGATGCCATGGGACGCACCGCACTGGCCATGAGGACGCCCATAGTGCCGGCCCGCTCGTGGAAGGTGGCCGGCACCGCTCCGGTCAGCCCGGCCAAGTACCCGTCAGGCGCCGTATGGCCACCGCTCCCGACCGGTCGACCGAGGCTTTGACCACGGCGAAGATCGCGCCTTGGATGGCCGCGGCGAGCAGAATCTGCTTCCAGGGCCGGTCCTCATCGGTGGCGTCGGGAGCGTCGCCCTCGCCTTCGAGGACCTTCCAGGCCTGCTTGAACGCGGCACCCGCGATCAAGCCGCTCACGGCGCCGAGGGCCAGCCCGACCGGCTTGTAGGCGAACTTGGCCGTGTTCACCGGCGGCGTCCTCGGCTGCGGCGCACCAGCAGGAGGATGATCACGGCGGCTCCCACCGCGAGGAGCGGGGTGCGGTTGACGCGTGCGACGGTCGCGGCTTGTTCGGCCTTCTCCCGGAGCGGGTCGGGCGTCTTGTCCACCGCGTACTGGCCCGCCTTGGCCGCGCTCTCCCGTACCTGTGCCGCGGCCTGCGCGGCCTTCTCCAGGACGGGGCCGGGCGTCTTGTCCTGCAGGAGCCGGGCGGCTTGCTCTGCCCTCTCCCGGACCTGGCCGGAGACCAGGGCTGCCTGCTCGGCGGCCTGGTCCTTGACGGCGGCCGTCTTCTCCTTCGCCCGGGCCTTGATGTCAGCCTTCGCGGCGAGGGCCTCGACGGTCTGGCCCAGCTCGTCACGGGTGCGCTCGACCTGCGCGCGCAGTTCTGCGGAGCCGTTGGCGCCGGAGCCGGGGGCAGGGGTGCCGGGGGCAGTGGTGCCGATGTTGGTTCGGGCGTCGTCATTCATCGGTGGGCTTTCTCCTTGATCTCGGCCAGGTCGGCCTTGACGCTGTCGATGGTCTGTTCGGGAGCCGGGGGGCCGGCCTGCGCGATCTGCTTCTTCCCGGCCAGCGCGGCCACTGCCGCCACGAGCCCCAGGACCCCGGTGATGATGAGGGCCGAGGCCCACACCGGGAGGACCAGCGCGAGCGCGGCGATACAGGTCGCGGCCAGGGCCTGGAGCGCCAGGATGCCGAGGAGTCCTGCGGCGCCGAAGAGGCCGCCGCCCTTGCCGTAACGCTTGCCCTTCTGGGACATCTCCGCCCGGGCCAGCTGCATCTCTTCGCGCACCAGCTCGGAAATCTGCTGCGATGCGCGTGAGACCAGCACGGCCACCGAGTCATCGGAGGCGCGGGGCTCTCGTTCTGCCGTACTCATGATGGGGACACCTTGCCTTCCTGCAATCCGGTGCAACGAGCGACACGACGATCAGGTGCTCTTGTCAGTGCCACCCGTGGTGTCTTGGATTGGGGCACCCGAGTTGCGTTTGACCGAGTGGCGATCAGCACGAAGTGATAACCCTGGGCAGGCTGGTGCCGGACCTCAAAGCGCGCCGCCAAGGCGGGACCTCCTTGTCGAGATGGCAATGTCTTCGTCATGGCGCGACTACCCCGCAATGGCCCCGCCACCCGCACGGCAGTCGGCATCGCAGAAAGACGGGGTCGGCATCTGTCAAAGGTGCAGCCGATATCCCCCATCGGGCGGCCCAAGCCGATCCCCGAGCGGCCACCGCGTGCTGGTCTCACGGGCGAGCGTTGAGGGGGGTCAGTGCTTCATGCGCCGTCGATCGCCGTCACTCCAGGCACGGGTGTCGCGGGGTTCGACGTACGGTTCCTCGTCCTCGGGCAGCCCGCCGGCGATCGCGCGCTGGCGAACCATTTCGGCATCGAATTCCAGGCCGAGGAGGATCGCAAGGTTGGTGATCCACAGCCAGACCAGGAACACGATCACGCCGGCGAGGGTGCCGTAGGTCTTGTTGTAGGAGGCGAAGTTCGCGACGTAGAACGCGAAGCCCGCCGAAGCGGTCATCCAGATGACCAGCGCCAGGAAACTGCCCGGCGTCACCCACCTGAATCCACGGCCCTTCGCGTTCGGGGCGGCCCAGTAGAGGATCGCGATCATCATCGTGACCAGGAGAACCAGCACCGGCCACTTAGCGATCGACCACACGGTCAGTGCGGTGTCCCCCACCCCCAGTGCGGCGCCGGCCTGCCGTGCCAGGGAGCCGGAGAAGACGACGATGAGCGCGCTGGCGCAGGCCAGGACCATCAGCGTGACGGTGAGGGCCAGGCGCAGCGGGAGGACCTTCCACACGGGGCGGCCTTCGGGCACGTCGTAGACGGCGTTCGAGGTACGGATGAACGCGGCGACGTAGCCGGACGCCGACCACACGGCGACGACCAGGCCGACGACCGCCAGGACCGAGCCGACCCCGGAGTGGCCCTGGAGCTGCTGCACGGCGTCGCTGACCACGTCGCGCGCCGAGCCGGGAGCGAGCTTCTGGAGGTTGTCCAGGACCCGTTCCGTCGCGGACTCCCCGGCGATGCCCAGCAGGGACACCAGCACCAGCAGGGCCGGGAAGAGCGCCAGGACCCCGTAGTAGGTGAGCGCCGCGGCCCGGTCGGTGAGTTCGTCGTCCTTGAACTCCTCCACGGTGCCGCGCAGCACCGCCTTCCAGGACCGCTTCGGCAGCTCGGTGGGCCGGTCGGGCGCCCGATCCACCACCTGCGGGTCCGGTCCAGGCGTACTCGCGCGGCCGGTTTCCTCGCGCTCCTGCTCCCTGCCCGGGTCGGGTTTCGGTGTGCGTGTCATACCTCGCGCCTATCCAGCGCAGCGCCACTCATGTCAGCGAAGGCACGTTGAAGTGCTCTCCCGGCCGAAGCCGGGAGATTCCCGCTCACCTTGCGGCAGCGGGCTTGACGCCCTTGGCGCGCCTGACGACTGCCCTCCCGGCAGCCGGGACGAGCGCGAGGCCCCTCCGGTACCGGTGCAAGACGTTGCGGGCCGCGTTGTGGTCGGCGTTGCCCGACCAACCCTTGTGCAGGGTGCCGCCCTCGACGGTTCCCCTGGCTGACTTGACCATGTTCGTGATCGTGAGTGCTTCGACCACGACCGTGCCGTAGGTACGGGCGATGGCGGTGGTCGTCTGGTGCTGCCAGCGATCTGGTCGTCGGTGCGGTGCAGCCGGCGGCTGGCGTGCTCACCGGGCTTGCGGTGCTGCTTGCGCTGCGTGACCGGTTGGCTCCGTTCACTTCAACCGGTTCCGGCTCAACTTCACGTCAGGGTGCGGGCCTGCCTGTCGATGCGGAAGGCCTGTTCGGCGAAGCCGGGCCTCTTGCCGGCCAGCTGTGAATGCACAGTCTTGAGGGGATGCCGCCCGTCATGCGATGTCGGCATGGTGCACCGTTCTACGCGGCCGGTGCCGCCAGGCGAAAGCCCACGCCGATCGCTTCAAGGTCCGGCTCGTAGGCACCGTGGCGGCGGGCGCACCGGGCCAGGTCCCGGTCGTGGCGGAAGGCGCCGCCACGGGTGATGTGCCGGTCGAAGGCCCATGCCTCGGTGCTCGGCACCTCTGCGGGTGCACCGGGGTAGGGGGCGTAGGGGGTAGCGGTCCGCTCGTCGGCGTTACCCGCCATGTCCAGCACGCCGAAGGGGCCGGCTCCGTCGGGAAACGAGCCGACCGGCGTCGTGGTGCCGATACCGAGGTCCACCAGATTGGCCAGGCCGGTGCGGTACTCCTCACCCCACGGGAACTCCCGGCCGTCGTCACCCCGCGCTGCACGCTCCCACTCGTCCTCCGTGGGCAGCCGCACATCGAGGCCGAGCCGTTCCCCGAGCCACCGGCAGTAGGCCGTTGCCGCCTCCCAGGCGACCCCGATGACCGGGTGGTCCGCAGGCCCCTGTGGGGCCGGGCGGCCGGTGGCCGCCGCGAAGAGGGCCCACTGGCCGACCGTGACCGGGGTGCGGGCGATCCGGAACGCCGGGATGTGGATCTCCGCGCGCGGGGCTTCTTTCGCGTACCACTCCACCGGCACCCCCGTGTCCGCGTAGCGGCGGGCCACTGCCGCCACCTCGTCGACCGGCGTACCTCGACGCAGCAACCCGGTCGGAATCTCTACCCAGTTCACTTGCTCCACCCGCATGGCTCCTCCTCGGCTCGAGCGGACAACCCCCATGATCGCCTTGGTGGTCGGGGCGGGCCTCGGCCGATGGGCCCATCTCGACAGCGACCTTGGAACCAGGACTTCGGGCCACGCACCAGCTGCGCTCCGGCACAACGAGCGGTGCACGTGCGCGTGTACCGGGCGGAGCATCGTCATGTGTACGCCGACAACGTGTTCGGTGGGCTGGAATCCCTGCGTGGCCAGTCCCTCCTGGATGCGGTCGAGGGCGTCGATGTCCCGCTCGGGCGCCGGCCGAGTGGGGACCTGGACGATCACGTTCGGGCCGATCTCGTCGCACGTCTCGGTCTGGTGGTCGCGGTAGCCGATCCAGTCCCGCTGTCCGGCAGCAGTGACCTTCTGTCTGTACCGGGCCTCGGGATCATGCGGGGTGACGATCTCCATGCCCGACCACGGCACTCGCGCCGAAGCGGGATCGGGTCGGTCGTCCACCGATGCCCTGCCCGTGTTGCGGCGCTCGGTCGTCCTGCGGCCGGTCCGGCCCCGGCTGGATTTCGGTCCCCGCCAGCGCAGTCGGCCATCCTCATCGAGGCTCATCGAGCCAATACCGCTGGCCCCAGACCTGCCGCAGGACCTCGACGGCGGGCACTTCCCGCAGGCCGGATCGGGCATCGGCGTCGTTGACGGCCCGCAGGTGTGCATGCCGTCCTCGCCGACCCGCAGGACGTGGGCGATCAGGGCATCACCTCCGAGGAAGCCGGTCGTAGCGGACCGGGCGGCCGTAGCGGTCGTCCCAGGCCGCGGTGACAAGCCTGGCCGGCCATCCGGATCACCTCCGCAGCGTCATGTCCAGCGGCCGTAGGGCCCTCCCGAGTGGGACCAATGGAAGGGTTTGCCTCCATATCGCCGGGTAGGCGGTACTGAGTTCGAATCCATCTACCCCGAGGAATGGAGACACCCCGTGTCCGTCGTCAAGAACGCCCTCCCGGAAGCCGACCTCAAGGTCGTCGGTGATGCGCTGCAGGGAGCCCTGGTGGACCTGGTCGACCTGTCGCTCGTCTCCAAGCAGGTCCACTGGAACGTGGTCGGCCCCCGCTTCCGATCAGTACACCTCCAGCTGGACGAGGTCGTCACCGCGGCCCGCACCCACTCCGACGTGGTGGCCGAGCGTGCCGCCGCCCTCGGAATCACTCCGGACGGCCGGGCCGCCACCGTGGCCTCGGCGAGTGCCATCACCGACGTACCGGAGGGCTGGGTCAGGGACGTGGACGCCGTGCGCATCCTCGTCGACGCCCTCGGCACGGTGATCACCCGGATGCGGGAGCGCATCGCAGTCACCGACGAGCCCGACCCGGTCACCCAGGACATCCTGATCGCTCTGACCGGTGAGCTCGAGAAGCATCACTGGATGTTCGCCGCCGAAAGCGCCTGAGCAGGTCAGGGCCTCGCTGATGTGTTGACCTGCGAAGTAGTGCATTTCCTGGCGTTCCGTGGCGTGACAGCACGCTCCGTGAACGTACGGAATTTCACCGGAATCCGGGGGCCAGCCGGAAGGATTCCGGAACGCCCCCCCCAGCCTGGAACAACACCTCACGAGGTCGCAGAGCGGCCGACCGCGCAGCGTTGCCCTGACTGCCATTCAGGCGGCCAGGGCAAATGCGACCGTTTGGGTACTGACACAAGATCGTTCCGGTTCGAGCGTTGTCGCGTGCCAGCTTGTCGTACTCCCCTACCCCCGTGGGTCGTAGCCCGCCGCCATCTACTCGGCGAACGGATCGCCGCCAGCCGCAGGAAGCAGCAACTGTCGCAAGACCAGCTCGCCGACCGCATTGGCCTCGAAAGACGCAGCATCCAGCGATACGAGCGCGGAGAGCGGGACCCCCGCTACTCGGATCTCCTCCTCATCGCCGACGCCCTGGCCGTTCCCGTGGAGACCCTCGTACAGCAGTGACCCCGGCCGGTGGCAGCCGGCCGGGGTCGAGCGCACGCGGTCCTAGAGGTGCCAACCCGAGGGACCGTGGCGCGTCGTGGGGTGGCAGAGCGACGCGAACGCCTCTCGCCAGCATGCCCGCTGAGCCGAGAGGGGTAGCCCCGGCCGGCAAGGGGGACGTGCCGGCCGGGGCGGTCTTCACGCGGCAGGCACGCGCAGTGCGGCCAGCCGCTCCTTGTACAGCGGGCCCGCCGCGTAGCTCGCCGCCTCCACCGACGGCGCGTACACCTCGATCAGGTGGTGCGACCGGGCCTTCAGCTCGGCGGCCCACGCGAGTGCGTGCTGCTGCGCCGATCGGCCGCACTGGCGGGGCTCGCCTGGCAGGCAGGCGGGCAGCGCGGCGCCCAGCTTGTTCGCGGCGTGCCGGACCTGTCCGGCGATGGCCGCCCACTGCTCCTCGGTCCGCTCGCTTCCGGGCGGTGCCGGCCAGCTGAGGATGACTTCGCCGTGCGGGTCCATGTGGGCCTCCAGGTGGGGTTAGCTGGCGGTGATCGTAGCCCCGGCGAGCGGGGCCTCCTGCGGGTCGCAGTGTCCGACCGAGGGGACACACGGTCCGCAGGGCCCGCACATGGGCAGGAACTGCGGCGGCGTGCAGGCGGCCGCGCCGGGCCCGTGAACCGCGGCTATGTCGGCGCGGGCCTGGGCGAGGCGATCGCCGGTCCAGATGTCGGCGAGCGGCTCGACGCGTACGTTGCCGACGTCGATGAACCTGCCCAGAACGCAGGGCCACACGGAGCCGTCGGGGCCGACCGCGCACTTCTCGTGGGCGCAGTGCCCGCACAGATCCTTGATCTGGGGGCGGGCGCCCTCGCTGCCCCGGCCGAAGGCGCGGATCCGGTCCCCGCCGACCTGCTGTACGCCAATCTGCTGGAGATCGGTAGCCGCCTGCATCGCGCGCTGACTTTCGCGGAGGCTGACGACGCCGCCGCGGATGGGGATGCCGAGGCCGACCGCGCGCTCGATGTTGGCGCGGGTCTTGCGGTGGGCGCCCCGGAGCTGGGTGATCGAGTCGTGCTCGGCGGCGTCGTCGCTGTAGTACGAGGTGGCAAGCTGGGCGCCGTGCTCGGTGATGGCTTCCCAGACCTCGGGCCGGATGTGCGTCATGTTCGAGAAGACCTCGACGCCGAGGCCGCGGCCGGCCGCGTGGCCGATCAGCTCGGGCAGGTGGGAGTACAGGGTGGGCTCGCCGCCGATGAACTGGACGTCGAGCGTGCCCATCTTGGCGAGCTGGTCGATGACGGACACCCAGTCGGCGACCGCCATGCTGCCGTGACCCTGGTCGGGGCCGGAGTCGGCGTAGCAGTGGTCGCAGCGCTCGTTGCAGAAGCCGGTCACCTCCAGCCACGCGAACCGCAGCGTGGCTGGAGGGGTGTCGATGGCGGTACTCATGGTGGTGCCTCCTCGTTCACGTGGGGAGGTGGGGTCCGTTCCGGTCGATACGCGGCCGGGACGGGAATCAAAAGACGCCGATCACGACGACGGCGAGGATGCCGGCCACGATCACGACGTACAGCAGCTGGCGGAGCGACTCGCTCATGGTCAGCGGATCCCGGACGGGCCGCCGCGCGGGCAGCCCTGCTTGTGGACGGTCGCGCCGCCCTCCGGGCCGCCGCCCGGAACAGGAATTGCGCCACAAGACGGGCATCCGCGGGTGGTACGCGGGACCGGCACCCGGCCGGTCACCGCGCGCCGCCGGAGCTCAGGGCGCAGCCGCCAACGCACTTCACGATCGGCCAGGGTTCCGCGTGGCCGAGGACCTTGACGGAGCCCGCTGGGCGGAGGGCGGCATGAACGGCGCCGCAGTCCCAGCAGGCGTGGCCGTGCAGGCGGGCAATGCTCACGTCGCCGACCGATACCACTGGTTGGTCATCCACCGTGGCCTCCCTATCTGCTCGTTTGGTGCGGGCAGAGAGAGGATGACCTTCGGGAAGGGGTGCAAGTACCACAGGCTGTAGTACCCGTGGTGGTTGACTCAGACGGCGCCGATCCACTCGGCGAACGAGCTGAGCGACTCGGCGTCGGCGCGCTTGATCCTGCGGATCTTCTCCACGTCCTCGCGGGCCCACGGGTGCTCGCGAACGTGCTGCGGTGCCAGCCGTCTCGCGACCTTCAGAGACTCGAACGCCGCGTCGGGCCGGCCGGCCCACAGCTGCGCGCGGCCCACCTCGACGCAGAAGCCAGACTGACGCTCGGCCGGGACTTCGGAGCCCGGCTTCCACGTGCGGGCCACGTCCAGGGCACGGCCGATGTGGTCCTGGCCCAGGCTTACCGCCACCGCCACTTCATGGATGCGGACGCTGGACGGACCGAAGGCGGTCCCGAGGTAGACGCCCTCGGCGAGCCCGCCGGCCAGCACACTGGCCCGCGCCAGATGCTCGTACGCGGCGCCCGCTGCCCCAGCCCGGGCCGCCACCACCGCGGTCCGCATGAAGAGCGCACCGCGGGCCGCCGCCGCCGCGTCCGTCACCGGCGCCGGAGAGGCGTCCAGCGCCTGCTCCAGGGCAGCCTGACCGACCCGGTAGGCGTGCGCCGCCAGGTACGTCTCCGCGCTCGTGTACGCCACGGACGCCAGCAGCACGGGGTCAGCGGACTGCACTGCGGCCCACCGCATGACATCGATCAGGCGGGCCGACAGGTCGTGGGCGCCGCATTTGTAGGCCACCGCGTCCGCGCAGCGACCTGCGGCCGCCACGAGCCGGGCCGCGTCCTCGCGCTGCTCCCCGGCCGAGTAGTGCAGCAGCGCCAGTGTGTCGCGGAGCAGGGCCGGTGCGGTGCCCGCGATGAGCCCGTACTGGGCCGCGAGACGCTGCACCACAGCCGCGGCGACCGCGCGCCGCAGCTCCTCCCGGTGCCGGGCCGGCGGATCGAGACGGATGTCGTAGCCCGCGATCGAGGCCGAGATGGCCGGAAGCGCAGCATGAACGCGGTGCGCCGTGCCTACGTACGCCGGGTCCAGCCGGGCCGGGTCGACACCGAGCGAGGCGGCGATCGAGCCCAGCGCGGACGTGCTCGGCTGCCGGTGACCCTGCTCGATGTGACGGATCATGCTGAGCGAGAGGTGCGCGGCGGTGGCGAGATCGCGTTGAGTCATGCGGCGGGACTGGCGGCGCGCGGCGATGCGCTGCCCGGGGTGGTCGGCCATGCAGGCACCGTACCGCGCGGCGAACGAGCCGTCCGTCACTACGTCTTGACGATGCTGACCAGGTCGTGCAACGAGTCGATCGAGTAGTCGGCGGCGCCCGTCGCGCGGACCTCGTCCGCCCACCAGAACCCCCACGGGCCGCGGCGCAGGTGCGCAGTCGCCAGCCCCGCCGCACGCGCCGGGCCGATGTCGTTGGCCGGGTGGTCGCCGACGTAAAGGGTCTCGGCGGCCGGGGCACCGGACAGCTCCAGAACCCGTTCGAAGAACTCCGGCGAGGGCTTGGCAACGCCCCACTCCCCGGACACCGTCACCACATCCGCGGGCAGGTCGAGCGCGCGAAGCATCTCGCCGGCCTTCGGGCTCTGGTTCCCCGCGATGACCACCCGCGCACCAGCGGCCTGCACGGCCGCCAGCGCCGGGCGGACGTCGTCGTACAGGTCGCTCTCGTCGAGCTGCTCCCCGCGGCCTGCGGCCTCCCTGGCTGCGTACTCCGCCCCGACGTCGAGCCCCGGACGGAGCATGCGCAGCGCATCCGCGTTGTCCCGGCCGTCGACTACGACGGCACCGACGAGCGCCGACAGGGTGTGCCGGGGAGCGCCGAGCCAGTCGGCCCACGCCGCCCAGTAGCGGTCGTCCCGGGTGAGGGTCTCTCCGATGTCGAGTACGACGGTGCGAATCATGCGGCCAGCCTACGGACGGTGCCCGGACGCGCGAAAGGCCCCCTCCCGCGGCCCGCAGGCCGGAGAGGGGCGTTGCGCTGTGCGGGGTCAGACGGTGAGCCAGTTGCCGCCAGAGGGGATGACGGTGACGGTCTCCCACTGCGTGGTGAGGACCTTGGCTGCGGCGCCGTCGATGGTCTGGACGCCCGCGGCCGCCACGGTGACCGTGTTGGCCGTGGCGTCGACCTTCTTCACGACGTACCGGTTCCGGGTGGCGACTGCCGAGATCAGGGTGATGGTGATGTTGCCGGACGTGGCGTCGATGACGCGGACCGTCGCGTTGGCCGTGACAGCCCGGACAGGGAACGGCTGCTGCCCGTTGATCAGTTTGATGCCGCACGGATTGTCGACCGTGACACCGGACTCCGTGAACAGGCCTGTCAGCCGGACGATGCCACGGGCCGCAGCCATCGCGCCCGCGCTCCCCGAGATGTTGGGTGCCCCGGACTCCGTTGACAGCTGGTCGATGTCGATGATCGGGCCGATGCCGGCCGACCCCGCGCCGAGGATGTTCGCCGCCGAAAGCGCCTGAGCCGGCCGATTCGCTCCGGCTCCCCTTGGAGGGAGCCGGAGCGTCGGCGTGCCTGTGGCCCGGAACGCCGGCACGCCGGCACGCCGTGCAGGGGACTCGGAGTCGGATCGGACGCGCTGATCACCGTGTCCGCACGTACGTGAACCGAACCGCCCCGGCGCCCCAGAAGGGGCTGGTCAGCCTGCCTGACGCGGCGAAGGCCTTCGTCAGATCGAGCCGACGACCTTGCGAGGGGTAATGCGGACGACGACCCGGTCGGTGTCGTCCTTCGACGCCGGGTTGAAGTCCGCGTAGTCCTTGCCCGTGTACTTGCGCGACAGTTCGTCGATCAGTTCCTGCCCGCCCTCCGTGGTCAGCGTGGCCGTGCCGCGGACCTCGGCGTAGGTGTAGGGCGCGTTGTGCGGGTTGATCATGACGGTGATCCGGGGATCGGCGCGCAGGTTCTTCTCCTTGCGCCGGCCGACGGTCGTGGAGACCAGCAGGTCCTCGCCGTCCCGGGCGAGCCAGGTGATCGACAGCTGCGGGCTGCCGTCCGGCTGGATCGTGGCAACGGTCGCAAAAACCGGGCTGTCGTCGATGAACTTCTTCAGGTCCTCGGAGAGTTCGGCGGACACGGAGCGGGTTCCTTCCCTCGGCTGACTGCTGTCCCCGGGATCAACTGCCGCCAGTGGAGATCAGCAACGGACAGCCCCGCAGAATCGCGGCTGCATCCCGCCGCTTTCCGGCGGCTCCGGCGTTCGGCAGCGGGCGCCGGTGGTGCGAGGACCCCGCCGTGGTCGTCTTGGGGGCACCGACCCGCGGGGGCGGGAGCCTTTGCGGCCGCCCGCGTGACCTCCAGCGCCTACATGTGGGACGGGCCGTAGTACCGGCCGAACCGCTCCAGGTAGTCGGACTCGCCGGCCTGTTTGGCCTCGTCGTACTCCGGGGCGTCCTTGACCTGGTCCTTCGTCCGGTTGACGTAGACCTTCTCCCCGATCATGTCGATGCGCTCGATGGTCCCGGCCGGCAGCAGCACGTACTTGCCGAAGATCCACACCCCCGTGTCCACGACCAGGTAGGAGGCTCCGACGTCCTCGGAATGCTTATCGATCTTGCCGATGCTCCCGTCGGTGGCCTCCACCTTGTAGCCGACGATGTCGGTGCCCTTCAGGTATCCCGCGTTGGGGTGGTAGCCCCAGATGTCGAACGCGCTCACAGCGACGCCTTTCGGTTGTCCATGACTACGGACAACCTGACCGGATCTCACCGAACGCAAAACCCAAGCAAGAGAAAGCCACTCCGCTGCCCGCCGCTCGCACTCTCTCGAACGCGACGACGGCCCCACCGCCGGGCGCGGTAGCAGGACATCGACGGGACGGCTCCATCTCCCCCGTTTCAGAACTCTGGCCGATCGGCCAGGTCCGGCCCGGACCCGCGTACGGCCGACGGTCAGTGGGACAGCGGCACACCTCCAACCCGGACGGCAGCCAGCCGTCCGGCGTCACCCCGTCCACGACCGTCGGCGGCACACCGCCTGTAACCGACGCGGACACATATGTCAGAGGGCCGGGTCTCGGCCCGCTACGTGCACAAGCTGCAGCCGGTCCGCCCCTGCTGAGAGAGCGGGAAGGGGTGCGGCCCCCACACCCTGGGGGCCGCACCCCTTTCCGCGGACGGTCGGTTCAGGCTCCGCCGGCCCCGGAGGTCAGCGTCGCGCGTCGTGCCCGCCGGGTCCGGCGAACGAGCAGGACGGCCAGCACGCCCGCGGCCGCGAGCAGCGCGGTGCGGTTGCTGCGGGCCGCCGCGTTCACCGCCCGGCCGGCCTTGCCCCGTACGGAGGCGAGGTCCGTCTCGTCCACGAGGTGGCCGACCTGGTGGCCGACCTGCGCGGCCGTGTCCCGTAGCCGGTCGGTGACCTGTGCGACCTGTTTGTTGGAGGCGGCGGTCTGCTCCGCCTTGGAGGCGAGAGCCGTGACCGTCTGTCCGAGCTCCTTGCAGGTGCGGGTGACCTGCCGGCGGAGCTCTTGTGCGGTGGGGACGGACATGTCACCGCGTATGCCTGCCATCGTCATCGGGGTGCCTTCCTTCGCGTTTCCTCGAGCTCTGCTCGTACTCGCTCGCGTGGTGCGCGGTTACCCGCGAACGGACGGCTCAGCCCTCTCCGCCCGGAAGGATCTCCTTGACCTTGGCGACGGCGAAGCCCCAGCCCTGGCCGGCCGTCGGCTTCGCCGGTACGGCCACCTCCTCCGGGTTGGTCAGGACGTCCAGCAGGACCGGTCCCGGAGTCGCGAACGCCCTGCGTACGCTGTCGTGCAGATCGGCCGGGTCGGTGACGCGGATGCCCGTGATGCCGAGCGCGGTGGCGACCGCGGCGAAGTCGGGATTGTCGAGCTCCGTGCCGAACTCGGGCAGGCCCACCTGCTCCTGCTCGAGTTTGACCATGCCCAGGCGGCGGTTGTCGAAGACGACGAGCTTCACCGGCAGCCGGTAGGTCCTGATCGTCATGAGATCGCCCAGCAGCATGCTCAGACCGCCGTCCCCGCAGAGGGCTACGATCTGGCGCTCGGGCGCCCAGAGCTGGGCTCCGAGGGCCTGAGGCATGGCATTGGCCATGGAGCCGAGGTTGTACGAGCCGATCAGCCGCCTGTCGCCACGCATGGTCAGGAAGCGGGAGGCCCAGACGGTGGCCATGCCGGTGTCGGAGGTGAAGACCGCGTCCTCGGCGGCGCAGGAGTCCACCGCCGCGGCCAGCGCCTCGGGGCGGATCCCGTGTTCCCGGTTGTCCAGGGCGGCCCGGATCCTGCCGAACCGGCGGCGGTCGTGGGCAGGGTCGGCCAGCCGCTGCTGGCCCTCCTGCCAGTGTGCGAACCGCTCCCGCGCGTCCTCCAGGTGGCTCCGGTCCGCAGCCTGCTCCAGCAGCGGCAACAGGGCCCGCAGCGTCGCGCCCACGTCCCCGGTCAGGCCGGCTTCCAAGGGGATCCGGCGCCCCAGGTGCTCCTCGCGCCGGTCCACCTGGATCACCTTGCAGCCCTTCGGATACCAGTCCCGGTAGGGGAAGTCGGTGCCCAGCATCAGCAGGACGTCGCCGCGGTCGAGCGCGTGGGCGGCGGCCGGGTTGCCGATCAAGCCGGTCTGGCCCACCTGGAAGGGATTGTCCTCCCCCTCGAATCCCTCCTTCGCCTTGAGGGTGAGCACCATCGGAGCAGCGAGGACCTCGGCGGTACGGAGCACTTCGGTACGGGCCCCGCGCGCCCCCCGGCCGACCAGCAGGGTCACGCGGGAGGCGGAGTTCAGCAGTTCGGCGGCCTCCGCGAGGGCCGTGTCGTCGGGGCGGGTGACGGGCCGGTCGAGGGCGAGGCGGCCGGGACGGTCGTCGCCGAGCTCCTGGTCGCCGAGGTCCGCGGGGACGGTCAGGACGGCGACCCCGCCCTGGGTGACGGCGGCGCGCACGGCGGACTCCAGCATGCGCGGCATCTGGTCCGGAGAGGTGACCGTGGCCCGGTAGACGGCGACGTCCCGGAAGAGCAGGTCGTTGTCGACCTCCTGGAAGTAGTCGCTGCCGATCTCCGAGAGCGGCACCTGGCCGCAGATGGCGAGAACCGGGGTCCGGCTCTTGGCCGCGTCATAGAGCCCGTTGAGCAGGTGTACGGAGCCCGGTCCGACCGTGCCCGCGCACACCCCGAGGGTTCCCGAGAGCTGGGACTGGGCTCCGGCGGCGAAGGCCGCGGCCTCCTCGTGCCGGCAGCCGACCCAGTCCACCCCCTTCGTGGTGCGGATCGCGTCGGTCAGTGGGTTCAGGGCGTCTCCGACCACGCCGAAGACGTGCTGGACGCCGAGTTCCTTGAGCGTGTCGACGATGCCTTGGGCGACAGTGCGTGCCACGGGAGTGCCCTCCGGTCGGGTGCGGCCCGGGGCGGTCCCGCGCGGTTCTTCCGTACGGGAGCCACCAGGTCGAGTGGGTGGGTCAGGGGGTGGGTCAGCGGGTGAAGCGGTCCGGGTCGGCCGCCGTCCAGTCGGATGCCCAGTCGTCGGGCAGTGATGCGAGCAGTTGTCCGGGAGTGAGTCATTCGTGAAGTTCGGCGCAGGAGCAGACGGTGTGCGGTTCCACCCGGTGCGGGAGCATGTGGGGACGCAGGCCCGCGGGTCGTCGATCCCCACGGACGCCATGATCTGGAGCGCGCTCTCGGCCGTGGCCTCCTCGTAGCGCCGTACCCGCTGGGATTCGTCACCGACGTCCACGGCGCGGGCGCGCCGCCGCGCTTCAGATCTGCGGCGCGTTGGGCACCTCCGTACTCGTGGCCCTGCTGAGCGGTCGGGTCCACTCGACCCCGACCGCCGATCTCGCCTCCGCCGGGGTACCGGCGCCCATGGCCGAGCGCTTGCAGGAGGCCAAGGACGCGGTGGCCAGAGTCGTGTCACCGGTCTCCGGTGACACGCCGGGCCCAGTTGAAGGCCACGGTGATCGAGGGCAGCGGCCAGGCATTCATCAACGGAGTTCACACCGCGGCGCTCGTCACCGGTGCCCTGTGCGTCATCGGCGCCCTCCTCGCCGCAGTCGGCGTACGGCGCAACCCGCAGGGCGTCCGCCACTATGGGCGCGCCGGGGCCGAACGGCGCCCGGCTGGCATCGCGAGTCCGTGGGAACGGCAGCTCGCGGCCCGCCGGGCCGATCCCATGCGCCCCCTTGCCGAGCAACACCGTTTGCCGTGTCGCCACCCTTGCGGCCGTGTGACCGTACGGGATATCGGGAACGCAGCAGGTATCAGCCCCGAAGGCCGTCCCGCTCGTAGGCGCATCCTTGCTTCACATGCTCCGCAGCTCCCGGTGGCTACGGAGGAGGGGTTCGAGAACGTCTGTAGCCCAGCAGCCCACCAGTCCTGTAGGCCCCCGTGGCCAACGAGACCAACCGGCACCCCGATGGGGGTGCCGGCCGGTTGCCTCGCTGTGACCCCGTAACCCCACCGGGCGCGCGCGACGATCACTGGAGAGGCCAGCCCCGACCGCGGCGTTGTCGGTGCCACCCAGCATGTGGATGAGTGGGTGTTGGGGAGGACCCTGACGGTGAGCCCCGCGCTCTCGCCGAGCCTCAGGCTCTCAGTAGCGCAGCGCGGTGCCCGTCTGTGCCGTCACCGTGCCAGACAGCTTGTGCGTACTGCGAGCAGTACCCTGGCCGGTGCCATTGGCGGGGACGTCCGAGACGGTCACTACGACGGTGTCGAGCGGGTTGCCGCTCTCGTCCTCGAAGTTCACCTGGACCGCGAACGACTTCGTCGAAGCGTCGGTGTTCCTTACCGTGACGGGAACCGTCGTATGGCCTTCGCCGTCGATCGACGATGCCCCCAAGGTCACCTCGTCCTTGGCATCGACGCCGTCCTTGACCTGGCCCAACTTCTCCTTCGCGACAGCGGCAGCCGACGCGGCGGCCTCGGTGGCCTCCGCGGCCGCCGAGGCCACGGCGTCGCCGGCCGACTCGACCGCCGACGCCGCCTTCGACGCGGCACCGGACGGATCACCGTCACCATCCGAGCACCCTGCCGCACCCATCACCACGACCGACAGCATCACACCTGCAAGACCACGCATCCACACGACCGCCACTACGCCTCCAAGGTCCGTAACTCCACCCCCTTCCACCCCACTCCACCCCTGCGCCGGTGCAGAGGGCCACTCGGCAAGGCCATCGGAGTGACGTCCCACAACCTCACAGGTGATCGCGCCGGCCTCGGTCCAGCCCGAGCCACCCGAAGAGCGCAGCCCTGATGGACGGCGGCGGCTGCGGGGACGAGCGGCCGAGGGCCTGGCCGAGGCGTGGCACCCGGCGTCACGTCACCTCAGGAGCTGTGCGTCGCGCTCCCGCTCCCGCTCCCGCTCCGACGGCGAACCCGGTGTCAGGTGGTAGACGGCGAAGGCCCGGTCGATGACGGGCATGGCGACGTTGCGCACCCGCACTCCCCCGGCGGTCATGCCGTGTTCCGTGCCGAGGTGGGCGTGTCCGTGGACCGCGAGGTCGGCTCCGGCCCCGTCCATCGCCTCGGCCAGGAGGTAACTGCCGAGGAAGGGGTAGATCTCGACGGGCTCGCCCGCCAGCGTGTCCGGCACCGGTGAGTAATGCGTCAGGGCGATCCGCAGCTCGCAGCCCCGGTCAGAGAGGTCGCGCAGCGACCGTTCGAGGCCCTGCGCGCAGCGCTGGGTGAGGCGGATGAAGGCCTTCATCTCGGGCTCGCCGAACTCGCTGCCGCTGCGCCCCGCGAATCCTCCGCAGAAGCCCTTGGTGCCCGCGATGCCGACCCGCCGGCCCCGGATGTCGAGGACCACTCCGCTGCCCTCCAGGACGTGTACGCCGCCCGAGGTGAGCTCCCGGGCCACGGCGTCCTGCTGGTCGCTCTGGTAGTCGTGGTTGCCGAGGACCGCCACCACGGGCACGGGCAGGTCCCTGACCTCGCCGGCCACCACCCGGGCCTCGTCCGCCGTCCCGTGCCGGGTGAGGTCACCGGCCAGGAGCAGCAGGTCCGCGCAGTCTCCGAGGGTCTCGAAGGCCGGACGGAGCGTTCCCCGGCTGTCCGGTCCGAGGTGGATGTCCCCGACGGCTGCGACGCGGATCACGAGAGCTCCTCCGGACGGGGGGACAGATGCGGACGGTTCACCGTCAGGTCCGCCCGCCAGGGGACGCCCTCGAACTCCTCGGCCGCCGCGCGCAGGACGGCGGCCCGGCAGGCGTCGCTGCAGACGCTCCCCCGCAGGACGGCGTGCGCACCGTGCATGTCGATCCGCAGGCCGAGTTCGGCGATGTCGTCCCGGGCGAGGCGGTCGCGGAGGTGCTCGATGCGGTACTCGATGAAGTCTTCCGAGCTCATGGCGTGTCCCCTCCGCGGTCCGTCCGGTTGATGATCTTGAGGCGTTCGAGGGCGTACAGGAAGGCGTCCGCCAGGGGATCCTCGCGGTGGTCACGGTCGAGGCGGCGCCAGTCGATCTGCTCGCGCAGCATGCGGGCCATGGGGAGGAGGTCACCGAAGTCGCAGTAGTGCTCGCAGAGCGCGGCGAGCCGGCTGTCCATGAGGTCCGTGGGGGCCAGCACCGGCATCCACACCGAGTCGACCACCTTGGCCCCGGCCCGCTCCAAGAGGTCACCGCTGACGGGTCGACGGGCCAGTTCGAAGATCAGGTCGATCTCCTCGCCCCCGGAACGGCCCTTCACCAGCCAGTCCTCAGGGGCGCGCCGCATCGCGATCCCGCCGGCCGCCAGCGCCTCGATCGCCACGTCGGCATCCTCGGGACGCACGCAGAAATCGGTGTCGTGCTGGAAGTTGGCCGGCAGCCCGTGGGCGAAGGCGGCCACACTGCCGGCCAGGGCGAACGGCAGACCCGACGCCTTGAGGAGCGCGGCCACCCGTTTGGTGGTCTGCAGGATCGCCTGGGTGTGGTCCTGCGGCAGGCTCCCGTCCGGGGTGACCCCGTCGAGCACCTCCCGCGGGGCTCCGAGGTCCAGGGGCAGAACCGCGTCGGTATCCACAAACCACTCCTTCCGCCGAACGGGAATCACTGGTCCGCACGCCAGGCGTCTGACCCGTTTGCTCCCGCCAAAACGCCTGATGCCCTCCCCGTCGATCGCCCGCCCCGGGGGTGGGTGGCGGCACGCGGATGGGGTGGGCCCCCGACACGAAAGCGATCAATCAGTGGAGACCAGGTGGAATCGCTCCTCAGAGCGGTATCCACGCCCGTGACTGCGGCAAGGAGCACCTCTGGAGCAGGAGCACCGACGTGCGCGGGCACCGGTTCCCACCGTTGCCGTACGACTGTTCCGGCCAGGCATGGACCTTGCGCACGCAGGCCCGTCCGGACACCCGCTGAAGGCCGCCGTGCGGCCTGCGGAGCAGTGCCCCCCACGCGCCCGGCTGGAGCCGGATCCGTCACGGCCGCGGATCCGCCAAACACGAGCACGTACGCATGGTGGCCCGATCACTGCCGCGACTGCGCGAGCACGTCACGTCCCCCTGCCCCGGCAAGCCTGTGACCAGCCACTTTTGCGCGTCGGTAAGCGCTGGGTGGAATCACCCCGGACCGGCCACGCCGCGCTTGGCGAGGAGCCCCCGTGCTCGCGCCGGCCGGACGGCCGGACGAGAATGCCCCCGTTCGTTCAGTAGACGGGGGCGCGAATTCAGTAGAGGACCCGCACGGGCACGGCAATGGGAATGCCGTCGGCGCAGTTCGTTCAGCTCTGTTTTACTGAACCCACTCCCCCCTCATGCATCTTCGACTTTTGAGCCATTCTCGGCCTTGACATGGAACCAGCCATCGGTGCCTCATTGTGGGAAATCCCGACTTGCAGGCCCGCGGCTCGGTCCTCGATCTCTGACAACGTTGTCTACATTCTTGTCAGGGCGCTCGGAGCAGGTGGGAAAACCTTCCCATCCCCTTTGAAGGAGAGGCATGACAAAGTCACCACGCAGCACGTGGCTCACGGCAGCAGGGAGCGCCCTCGCGGGCATCGCCGGTTTGCTGCTGCCCGTGCTCGGCCCCACCGGAGCCGCTCAGGCCGCCGAAAGCGGTATCCACGTCAGCAACGGCCGCGTCTACGAGGCCGACGGCAGCGAGTTCGTGATGCGCGGGGTCAACCACGCACACGCCTGGTACCCGAACGAGAACCGCGCCATCGCGGACATCGCGGCCAAGGGCGCCAACACCGTGCGCGTCGTTCTCGCCAGCGGCGACCGGTGGGCCAAGACCGGCGCCTCCAAAGTGTCGTCGATCATCAGCGACTGCAAGACCAGCAAGGTCATTTGTGTCCTGGAGGTCCACGACACCACCGGCTACGGCGAGGACGGCGCCGCCGCTTCCCTCGACAAGGCCGCCGACTACTGGGTCGGCATCAAGAGCGCGCTCCAGGGGCAGGAGGACTACGTCGTCGTCAACATCGGCAACGAGCCTTTCGGCAACAGCGGTTACGCCGCGTGGACTGCCGCCACCAAGAGCGCCATCGGTAAGCTGCGCACTGCCGGCATCTCCAACGCTCTGATGGTGGACGGCCCCAACTGGGGTCAGGACTGGTCGAACACCATGCGGAACAACGCCGCCTCGGTCTTCGCCGCCGACCCGCGCCGCAACACCATCTTCTCCATCCACATGTACGGCGTGTACGACACGGCAGCCGAGGTACAGAGCTACCTGAACCATTTCGTCAGCAACGGCCTGCCCATCGTGGTCGGCGAGTTCGGCGACCACCACAGCGACGGCAACCCCGACGAGAACGCCATCATGGCCACGGCACGATCGCTCCGTGTCGGCTACATCGGCTGGTCGTGGAGCGGCAATGGAAGCGGCGTCGAGTACCTCGACATGGTCAACGGCTTCGGCGCGAACTCACTGACCAGCTGGGGCAATCGATTCTTCTACGGTGCCGACGGCATCTCCACCACCTCCACGATCGCGTCGATCTACGGTGGCGGCGGTGACGACGACGGCGGCGGCGGCAGCGGCGGCACGGCCCCGAACGGTCATCCCTACTGCGTGAGCGGCGGCTCCTCCGACCCCGACGGGGACGGCTGGGGCTGGGAGAACAACCGCTCCTGCGTCGTCCGCGGCGGCGCCGCCGACCACTGAGCACGCGGGGTGCCCTCCCGTCCGGGCGGACGGGAGGGCACTCGGGCGGTCGGGCGGGCGGTCCGGCGGTCCGGCGGTTTCAGGAGAGTTGGGAGGCCTGCAGGAGGGCGTAGGCAGAGCCTCGTTCGAGCAGCTCCTCATGGGTTCCGGCCTCCACCAGCCGGCCTCGCTCCAGTACCACGATCCGGTCCGCCTGCCTGATCGTGGAGAGTCGGTGGGCTACGACGAAGACCGTCCGGCCGGCTACCAGCCGCGCCAGAGCCTCCTGGACCTGGGCCTCGGAGTGGGCGTCCAGCGCCGAGGTGGCCTCGTCGAGCACCAGGACCCGGGGGTCACGGATGAGAGCCCGGGCGATGGCGAGGCGCTGGCGCTGGCCGCCCGAGAGCCGGGCGCCCCGCTCGCCCACGACGGTGTCGAGCCCGTCCGGAAGAGCAGCGACGAATTCCGTGGCGTTCGCGTCGCGCAAAGCGCGACGCACCGTCTCCTCATCAATCCGCTCCATTCCGTAGGTGACGTTATCCCGGATGCTCCCTTCGAAAAGAACGGATTCCTGGGGAACGACGGAGACGAATTTACGGAAGCTCCTCAGGTCGAGATCGCCCATGTCCTTTCCGTCGAGCAGCACGCGGCCTTCCGTCGGACGGTGGAATCCGAGCACCAGATTGAGCAGAGTGGATTTCCCTGCCCCGGAGCCGCCGACGATCGCCAGGGTCGTGCCGACCGGCACGTGGAGGTCCACGTGGCTCAGGGCCGGCTCGTCGCTGTCGCTGTCGCTGTGCCTGAGACCCACACCCTCGAAGCGGAACTCTCCGGCGACCGCTTCCACACCCCGTTTGCCGTCGTTGATCTCCAGGTCGGGGGCCTGTAGCACCTCGCCGACGGACTTGAGGGATTCCACGGCCTTGCCCACGACGGGGGCCAGCGTGAGGAGGCTCGTGACGGCGCCGGTCAGGGTGGAGAAGTAGGCGCTGAGCATGACGACCTCGCCGGGGGTGACCGAGGTCCAGCCGTAGTAGGCGACGAGAGCGACTCCGGCCAGGCAGGCCGTGCCGAGCCCGTTGAAGACGACCCAGGAGAGGGACCCGAAGCGGGCGTTGAGCAGGTCGAGTCGCGTCCCCTCCCGCTGCACCTTGTCGAGCTCGCGTCCGACCCGGCCGAGCGCCGTGCGCTCCAGGGCGTGGGCCCGGGTGATGGGGATGAGGGTGGTCATGTCGCTGACGGACGCGGACATCCGTTCCACCGAACGCCGGTAGGACGTGTTCCCTTCGCCCAGGCGTGCGCGCAGTGCGCCGATCAGCAGCACGGCGACCGGTATGACGGTGAGGAACACCGGGAGGAAGACGGGCGTGACCACGGCGATGACTGCAAGACCGCCGGCCAGGGTCGCGACGGCGGTGAGCCCGTTGTCCGCGGTCTGCTGCAGTCCCGTCTCCAGCGTCTCGACGTCACGGACGACCTTGGCGTGCAGGACGGACGAGCTGGTGCGGCTGTGGAAGCCGATGGAGAGCTGCTGCATGCGCGTGACGAGAGCGGAGCGCAGATCGCGGCCGAGCCGCCGGACCGCCCCGTGCATCCAGCGTACGTAGAGCAGGTGCAGCGGGGGGTTGAGAAAGAGGACGGTGAGCATCAGGGCGCAGTTCCACCAGAGCTCCGAGATCGCTCGGTGCTCGACGACGACGTCAATGACGTTCGCCGTCACGGGCGGCAGCAGCCAGACGGGGGCGTGCTTGGCGAAGAACACCGCGAGCGCTCCCATGAGCCGCGCCCGGTCGGGCCGGAAGAGATAGTGGACGGTGCGGAACGGGTGCTCACCGCTGTAGCGGTGGTCAAGGGGACTGTCGTTCATGGCTCCTGCGGGCTTCCTTCGTGGGCCGGCCGCGACTTTCGCCACGAGACCGTGTGGTGGAGTTACTTGGGGCAGAACGATGGGTCCGCCGCGTAGGACCTCAGCAAGGCGGTGGCCCCACGCCGGACGCACGAGAGCGACGGCGGACCGGTTTCAACGCTCCTCCGATTCGGGAACGCCGAAAGGGGTGCCCGCCGTGGCGGGCACCCCTCGTCTGATCAGGCGGTGGTGCAGGACCTTCCGTTCAGGGTGAAGTGGGCGGGTACCCCGTTGGTGTTCGGTGCGGACGTTCCGCTGAAGCCGAAGTTCACACTGGTTCCGGGGGCGATGGTGACGTTGTAGCCGGTCGGGTTGCCCGCGGTGACCGACCGTCCGTCCTGGACCGGTACGGCGTTCCACATCTGGGTGATCCGCTGGTCACCGGGGAAGGTGAAGGCGAGCTGCCAGCCGTCGACCGGGGTGGGGCCGGTGTTGCGGATGGTCACGCTGCCGTTGAAGGTCGTACCCCAGTCGGACAGGGTGTAGGTGACGGCACAGCCGGCGGGCGCGGGCGGTGAGGTGGGGGGTGTCGTGGGACCGGTCTGAGTCGGAGAGGGGGACGGGGATGTCGTGGGACCGGTCGGAGTCGGGGAAGGTGACTCCGTGGGGCCGGTCGGGGTCGGGGAGGGCGTAGAGCCCGGGAGGCCGCTCTTCACGGCCATGCGGTCGGAGTGTGCCCGGAGGACAGCCAGCTCAGGAGCGCCCGCGGAGACTCCGAACTTCCCGTCGATGGTGCGGTCCTGGTACCACCAGAACGCGCTGCCGTCACCGCCGGCTTCCTCGAAGGCTGTGTAGATCTCCCGCCACCACACGGCGCGGTCGACGTTGTGGACGTTGAACTCGCCCATGAAGAAGGGCTTGCCCACGACCTCGTGAGAGTCACGGACCCATGCACGGACGAGGTCCTTGGTCTCCTCGATGCTCAAGTCCGCCCAGTGCTCCGTCGGGTACGGGTGCGCGGAGGTGAAGTCGACGTAGGGAGACTGCTGGATGTGCACGAAGGGGTTGCCCTCGTCGCCGCCGAACCCGTACTGCGTGCCGTGCCCCTCGATGCCGGCGCCCAGCAGGTGGTTCGGGTCGATGGCCTTGACGAAGGCGCCCATCTCGTCGACCCAGGCCCTCAGGGTGGTTCCCTCGACGTTCTCGGCCGCACTCTGCCCTTCGTACCGGGGCTCGTTCATGAGCTCCCAGGCGAAGATCGCCGGCTCGTCCTTGTACTGCACGCCGCTGTAGTGGTTCGTGCGGTTGAGCGCGTAGCTGACCGAGTTCTTGTACGAGGTGAAGCAGCCGGGGCAGCGGTTCTTGTCGAAGAAGGCGGCGCGCCCCGGTTGGCCGCCCGAGAGGCCCTCCCAGCGCAGGCGGGTGTCGATGCCGCCGTACGCCTCCCAGTAGTTCTCGAAGACGGGGATGAGGCGCAGGTCGTGGGCCTTGGCCGATTCGATGATGTAGTCGAAGGCGGCGTACTGCTGCTCGTTGAATTCGCCTTCCCGCTCCTCGAAGCCGTGCCAGCTCTCGTGGCTGAACATCCAGACGCGGGCGACGTCGACGCCGTCGGCCGCCATGCGGGCGAAGTGGGCGTCGATGCGGGCCTTGTCCATGTACTGCGTCTCGGTGTCACCGGATCCGGCGCCGAAGGTGAACATGTCGTAGGCGTTGGCCCCGGCGAAGAAGTACTCCTTGCCGTCGAGGCAGAACCTGATGCCACAACGGGTGGCGAACGAGTCGGCGGTGTTGGCGGCGGCCGGTGTGGGGCGGGCGGCGAACGATCCGACGAGTGCGAGAACGGCAATCAGGAACAGGGCCAGCGGCCCGTGCCGTCTCGCACGCGCACGCGCACCAGCATGGGGGGACTTGCTCATGGGGATTCCCTTTCGTCCTGAGGGAGTGGTCGAGGAACCGGTCGCGTCGGGGCGGCTCACCCGACGACTGCTTAACCGGTTAACTTCGAGGGGAACCGTAGAGAGCCCGCCGAGGGATGTCAATGGATTCGACTGCGCAGAGAGGAAAGGCGAGTTGATGCGCCGGGCGGATCACCGAAGGGCTACCGGCCAAAGCGCCCGGGAGGCCGCAGTCCAGGACTGGAGGGACCCGCACCCCGCCATGCACGCTGGGTCGTGACGGTAGGGTCGGGGTATCGAGGATTCAGGATGGAGCTGGGGTGGCAGTAAAGCGGCCGACGATGGCGGACATCGCACGTCGGGCGGGTGTGTCGAAGGTCGCGGTCTCCTACGCGCTCAACGACCATCCCGGAGTCTCGGAAGCCACGCGCATCACGATCAAGGGCATCGCGGAGGAACTGGGCTGGCGCCCGAACAGCGCTGCTCGGGCACTGACCGGCGGGCGCGCCCAGGCGGTCGGGCTGGTCGTCCGCCGGCCGGCCCGCACCCTCGGGGTGGAGCCTTTCTTCATGGAGTTCATCAGCGGTGTGGAGTCCGTGCTCGCCGAGCGTTCGTACGCGCTCATGCTGCAGATGGTGGCGGACCAGGCGCAGGAGATCGAGGTCTGCCGACGGTGGTGGGGCGAGCGGCGGGTCGACGGCGTCTTCCTCATGGACCTGCGGGCCGACGACGGCCGGATCCAAGCCGTCCAGGACATGGACCTTCCCGCAGTGGTCATCGGACCACCGGACGTCGCCGGGACCCTGCCTGCCATCTGGTCGGACGATGCCGAAAGCGTGCACGAGATCGTGCGGTACCTGGCGGCGCTGGGGCACCAGCGGATCGCGCGGGTCGCCGGGCCGGCCGACCTCGCGCACACGGCCATCCGTGACGCCGCCCTCCGCGACGCCTGCCGGGAAGCCGGTCTCACGCAGGCCACGGTGATCCATACCGACTACACGGGGGACGAGGGCGCGCGGGCCGCCCGGGCCCTGTTGATCGCGCGCGAGAGGCCTACGGCGATCGTTTTCGACAACGACATCATGGCGGTGGCCGCGCTCTCGGTGGCGCAGGAGCTGGGCCTGTCCATCCCCGCCGACCTGTCGATCGTCGCCTGGGACGAGTCGCCGCTGACACAGGTGGTTCGCCCGACGCTGTCGGCCGTCACCCGTGACATCCCGGCGTACGGCGCCCATTCCGCGACCGCGCTGCTCGCCCTCATCAACGGGGAGGAGGTGGGCGACATCCGTGAGGGACACGCCCGGTTCTCGCCCCGGGCCAGCACGTGCCCGCCTCCGTCGAAGCGAGCCGCCCACTGACAAGGCCGGACGCGATCGGGTCCGGGCCGCCCCTCGAACGGCCCGCTCCCGCACCCTGGCACACGCTGCTACTTGGTCGCCCCCTGCGAGAAGCCGTTGTAGATCCAGCGCTGGAGCAGCAGGAAGATGACCAGCGTGGGCAGGATGACGAGGATCGCTCCCGCCGAGATCGCCTCCCAGTGCGCTCCGAACGGTCCCTTGAAGCGGAACAGTGCGGTGGAGATCGTGCCGAGGTCCTCGGAGTGCATGTAGAGGAAGGGGATGTAGAAGTCGTTGTAGGTGGTGATCCCCTTGATGATGACGACGGTGGCGATCGCCGGTTTGAGCAGCGGGAAGATGATCTTCCGGTAGATCGTGAAGGCGTTGGCCCCGTCGAGTCGCGCCGCCTCGTCCAGCGAGGCGGGGATCCCGCGGATGAACTGCAGGAAGATGTACACGGAGACGATGTCCGTGCCCATGTAGAGCAGGATCGGGGCCCATCGGGTGTCCACCAGGCCGAAGCTGCTGATGACCTGGAAGGTGGCCACCTGCGTGGTGACGGCGGGGACGAGCGTGGCGACGAGGAAGAGCGCCATGACGAGCTTCTTGGCCCGGAACTCGAAGCGGTCGACCGCGTAGGCGGTCATCGAGCCGATGATGACGGTGCCGCCGATGGAGAAGAACAGGATGAAGGCGGTGTTCCCGAACGCCATCAGCATGTTGCCGTCGCTGAACGCCGTGACGTAGTTGTCGAAGTTCAGCCAGTTGCCCGGCAGTGAGAGCGCGCCACCGTCGCTGACCTCCTCCGAGGTCTTGAGGGAAGTGAGGAAGACGACGGTCAGCGGCAGCAGGACGACCGCGGTGGCGACGAGCAGCGACAGGTAGGTCAGCGCGGTTCCGACGGGGAGGCGCCGACGCCTGGGGGCGCGGGGGGCTGCCGGACCTGCGGGGGCTTCCGGGGCTGCGGGGCTATCGAGGGTCATACGAGGTCCACCTTGTCGTCGGGCACGAGCCGGCGCTGGATCCAGGTGATCAGCAGGATGATCAGGAGCAGCACCACGGCCGCGGCCGAAGCCAGGCCGGTCTTGTTGAACTGGAACGCGAGCTTCACCGTCTGGATGACGAAGGTCTGGGTGCCGGTCGCACCGCCGGTCATGATGTACGGGATCTCGAACACGGACAGGGAGCCGGAGATCGCCAGGATGACGCTGAGGCTGATGACGGGCTTGATGCTCGGGGCGATGATGTGCCGGAACTGCTTCCACTTCCCCGCGCCGTCCAGCTCGGCCGCCTCGTAGAGCTCTCCGGGAATCGACTGGATGGCTCCGAGGAACAGGACGAAGTTCAGTCCCGTGAAGCGCCAGACCGACACACCCGCCAGCGAGACGTTGGCGGAGGTCGGATCGCCCAGCCACGGATGATCGGTGCTCGCGCCGAACCAGGCCAGCACCGAGTCGAGGGTGCCTCCGTCCTGAAAGAAGTAGAGGAAGACGAAGCCGATCGCGACGCCGTTGATGAGGTAGGGGAAGAAGAGGATCCCCTTGAAGAAGTTCCGGAACCTCAGGTTGAAGCTCAGGACCACGGCGAAGTAGAGCGCGACCGAGATCTGGACCACGGACGCGGCCAGGTAGTAGCCGCTGACGAAGAACACCCGGAAGAGCTCGGGGCGGGTGAATATCTGGACGTAGTTGTCGAAACCCACGTTCTCCCGGTCCGGGCTCACCCCGTCCCAGTCCGTGAAGCTGTACGAGATCATGCTCGCTACGGGTACGTAGGTGAACGTGATCAACAGCGCCAGCGGGCCTGCCAGGAAGAGCCACGGTGTGATGCGGCGCAGCGGCGATTGCCGCCAGGAGCGGGGTTGTCCGCCGGCGGGAGCACGGCGCCGGCCCGTCGGGCGGTCTGCTCCGCGCGCGCTTCTTCCCGTGTTCTTCTCGTCCTTGGCGGATCGCCGTGTGCCGGCAGGTGCGCCGGGAGCGGTGTCGGTTGTCTCGGTCATGTCGGCCTTTCGTGTCCGCGACTGCGGGAGGTGAGGGGCCCCGGCCGGTGTCGTCCGGCCGGGGCCCGATCCGCGGTCGGTCAGGAACCGGCGGTCTTCGCCGCCTCGTCCCACCTCTTGTTCAGGTCGGCGAAGAAGTCGTCGGCGCTGCCCTTCGCGGCACCTCGTGCGGTGTCGATCAGCTTCTGCCGGTAGTCGGGCTTGTTGAGCCCGATCTCGGCCGCGTCGTCGATGTCGTTGACCGCCGCCGTGTTCGATTCGGAGCGGTCGAAGAACTTGACATCGTTGTCAACGAGGTCCTGGAGGGTTGCCGGCATGCGGGCGGACTTCACCGCGGACACCACGCCCTCCTTCGCCGAGAAGCCGGACTTCTCGGTGAACCAGTCGATCCAGGCGCGGGCTGCCGGCTTGTTCTTGGAGTAGATGCTCACGGCCTGCTGGTAGTCGGAGACCAGGGCCGAGCAGAACGCGCCGTCCTTCTGGACCGGGAAGGGCATGAAGCCGATGTCGTCGGCCTTGCCGCCCTTCTCGACCGCCGCGCCCTGCATCTGCGTGATCGCCCAGGAGCCCAGCATCATCGTGCCGACCTTGCCTTCGGCGAGCAGGGCCTTGGAGGCTTCCCAGTTCGTGGTCGTGGGGTCCTTCTCCGAGAGGCCCTGCTTGGCGATGTCGTAGAGCAGGGTGTCGATGGTGCGGAGCTCGCCGCCTTCCTTCCACGGCGAGACCGGGCCGGCCAGTTTGTTGCCGGCGTCGGGGTCACAGCCGACCGAGCCGTTGTTGGAGGTCCACTGGACCAGGGGCCAGCCGTCCTTGAAGTTCGTGTAGTACGGGGTGGCGCCCGTCTTCTCCTTGATCGCCTTCAGCCCGGCGAGGAACTCATCCGGGGTCTTCGGCCAGGAGGTGACCCCGGCTTCCTTCCACAGGGCCTTGTTGTAGACGAAGCCGTTGGCGGACCCGAACTGGGCGATCCCGTAGACCTTGCCGTCCACCTCGGTCTTGTCGCTGAACCGGTACCTCGACGACAGGGTCTCGGTCGACCCCAGGGGAGCGAAGAACTTGCGGTAGTCGTTCTTGGCGACCGCGCCGGGGATGAAGAGCACGTCACCGTAGGACTTGGCGTTCATGCGGATCTTCACCTCGCCCTCGTAGTCGGTGATGCCGTCGAAGGACACCTTGACCTTGGGGTAGACCTTGTTGAACTCCTCGGCGTAGGCCTTCATGACCCCCTTCTGCACGAGGTCGGTCCGCTGCGTCAGGACCTTGATCTCACCCGAGACCTCCTTCGGATCGGGCGGCGAGGTGGCCGCCTCGCCCGTCGCCCCGCCCCCTCCGCCACCACACGCCGACAGACCCAGCATCACGGCTGGTCGCGGCGGATCGGCTTCCGTACCGTCGAGATCGACCGCTCCGCCGACGAGCACGGCACCGGCTTCACCTTCGTGGTCAACGGTGTGCGGATCTTCGCGCGCGGGGTCAACTGGATCCCGGACGACGTACTGCCTTCGCGGGTCTCCCCCGAGCGCTATCGCACCCGCCTCACCCAGGCCGCCGAGGCCAACATCGACCTGGTCCGGATCTGGGGCGGCGGCATCTACGAGGACGACGCCTTCTACGACATCTGCGACGAGCTCGGACTCATGGTCTGGCAGGACTTCCTGTTCGCCTGCGCCGCGTACCCGGAGGAACAGCCCTTGCGCGGGGAGATCGAGGCAGAGGCGCGCGACAACGTCGTCCGTCTCATGCCGCACCCCAGTCTGGTCCTCTGGAACGGAAACAACGAGAACCTGTGGGGCTTCCGCGACTGGGAGTGGGAGGAGGCGCTCGCCAGTGATTCCTGGGGCGAGGGGTACTACCTGGGGATCCTTCCCCGGATCGTCGCCGAACTCGACCCGACCCGCCCGTACACGGCGGGCAGCCCCTGGTCCGGGTCCTGGGACCACCATCCCAACGATCCCCGCCACGGCACCCACCACTCGTGGGAGGTGTGGAACCGCCAGGACTACGCCGAGTACCGGGCCGATGTCCCCAGGTTCTGCGCCGAGTTCGGCTGGCAGGCTCCGCCCGCACTCGCGACCCTGCGGCGCGCCCTGCCTGGTGAGGACCTCGCCCCCGACTCCCCCGGCATGCTCCACCACCAGAAGGCCGAGGACGGCAACGGCAAGCTCGACCGCGGCATCGAGCGTCATTTCGGCCTGCCGGAAAACGACTTCGACCGCTGGCACTACCTCGCCCAAGTCGTACAGGCCCGGGCCGTGGCCGCCGGCATCGAGCACTGGCGCTCCCACTGGCCCGTCTGCGCGGGCACGGTCGTCTGGCAGCTCAACGACTGCTGGCCCGTCAGCTCCTGGGCCGCCATCGACGGCGACGGCCGTCTCAAGCCGCTCTACCACGAGCTGCGCCGGGTGTACGCCGACCGAGTCCTCAGCCTCGTACCCGTCGAGGAGGACCCGGTGCTCGCGCTCGACAACCAGTCCGGCACCACCTGGAACACCGCCGTCACCCTGCGCCGACTCGATGCGGACGGCACGGTGCTCAAGGAGACCGTCCTGGCCCTGGAGGCGCAGGCACGGACGGTCGTACGACTGGTCGTCCCCTCCTCGCTGCTGCCCGAAGCCGGCTCGTCGAAGGAGCTCCTGGTGGCGGACGCGGACGGGCTGCGGGCCGTGTACCTCCCGGTGTACGACAAGGAGTTCGCATACCCGGAGCCCGTGTACGACGTGCTGATCGAGCCCCACGCCGAAGGCGGCGCCGTGGACGTGGTCGTCACCGCGCGGACCCTGGTGCGGGACCTGCTCCTCCAGGCGGACCGGCTCTCCCCCGCAGCCGCCGCCGACCGCGGCCTGGTCACCCTGCTGCCCGGCGAGGAGGCCCGCATCACCGTCACCGGTTGGACGGGCGACGACCCGGAGCTCGTCCGGGCGGCCCTCTTCAGCGTGGGAGCGGCGTGAGCGCCCCAGCTCCTCGCGTCCCCGGCCCGCGCGTGACGATCAATGACGTCGCCGCGCTGGCCGGGGTCTCCAAGGGTGCTGTCTCCATCGCCGTCAACAACCGTCCGGGGGTGTCCCCTTCGACCCGGGAGCGCATCTTCGAGGCGGCCAGGGAGCTCGGCTGGAGCCCCAACCAGACGGCGCGCAACCTGTCCGGACGACGGGCCGGCATCGTGGGTCTCGCCCTCTGCAGGCCGGCCCGGCTCCTCGGCCTCGAACCCTTCTACATGGAGTTCATCTCCGGCATCGAGGCCGTTCTCGCAGACCACTCCTGCTCCCTGTTGCTCCGCCTCGTCCGCGACTTGGACGAGGAAACCGCCCTGTACCAGGAGTGGTGGCGCAGCCGAACCGTCGTCGGGGCGATCCTGGTGGACTTCCACCAGGACGACTCCCGGATCGCGCCGCTGCAGGCGCTCGGGATACCCGCCGTCGCCGTCGGGCATCCCTCGCTTACCGGCGGGTTCCCCTCCGTCTGGACGGACGACGCCTCGGCGGCGACCGAGGCGGTGCGGTACCTGGCGGCGCTGGGCCACCGGCGGATCGCCCGGGTGGGCGGCCTTTCCGGGCTCGGCCACAGCGGGATCCGGGCCACGGCCTTCGAGGCCACCATGGCCGAGCTGGGTCTGGACGGCCGCCGCCAGGTGTCGACGGGGTTCGCGGGCGAGGACGGGGCACGGGCGACACGCAGGCTCCTGATGTCTCCGGACCGGCCGACGGCGATCCTGTACGACAACGACATCATGGCCGTCGCCGGGGCGGCGGTGGCCGCGGAAATGGGGCTGTCGGTCCCCGACGACGTCTCCCTGCTGGCCTGGGACGACTCACAGCTGTGCCGGCTGACGCATCCTCCGCTGTCGGCGATGAGCCATGACGTGCACCGATTCGGCGAGGAGGTCACCCGGACGCTGTTCGGGGTGATCGAGGGCACCCACACGGGAGCCTTCCAGGTACCGACGCCGTCCCTCACTCCGCGGGGGTCCACCGGACCACCACGGCGTACGTAGCGGTCCGGGACGACGATGAGGGGCTGCCCCGGGGGCAGCCCCTCATCGTCGTCGGTCCTGTCCGATACCGGTGGGAGGAGCGAAGAGCGGGTTCCGGGCCGGATGTGCCTGCGGAACCCGCTTCTCGCGCACCCGGTGCGGGGCGGGTGCGCTAAGGGGTCAGCTCTTGGCGCAGGAAACGCCGTCGAGGTCGAACGAGGCGGGCACGGCGCCGGCACCCGTGACGTTGACGCCGAAGCTCACGGCCCCTCCGACCGGGATGTCCTCGGTCCAGGACCGGCTGGTGGCACGGATCTGGCCGCCGTCCTGGGTGACGGCGGCGTTCCAGGCGGAGTTCACCGTGCGGCCGCCCGGAAGGCCGAAGTCGAGCTTCCAGCCCTTGACCGGCTGCGCGCCGGTGTTGCGGATGGTGACGTCGGCGTTGAAACCCGTGCCCCAGTCGTCGAGGCGGTAGGCGACGGAGCAGCCGCGCCGGTACACGCCGGCCTCGTGAGAGGTCTCACGGATACCGTCCGGCCCCTTGAACAGCCGCTCGCCCCAGGCCGTGAGCCGCGTCGCGTCGAAGCCGGTGGCGAGGTCGAGGTACTCGACGCCCCCGCCGTTTCCGCTCCAGGACCACCCCATGTAGCCGAGGTCCAGGCTGCGTGCGGTGGACATGATGGCGTCCTCGTCGGGGTTGCCGTCCGAGTGGTCGTATCCGAACTCTCCTACGACGATGGGGAGTCCGCGGTCGACGAAGCTGCCGAGGTAGTCCTCGACCTCGGCAGCGGTGTCGTAGACGCCGTACATGTGGATCGAGAACACGGTGTTGCGGTCGGGGTCCGAGGCGAAGACGGCGGGCGCGTTCTCGCGCATGGTTCCCGACCAGTCCTGTCCCCAGTTGGGGGCGTCGGCCATCAGCGTGTGGTCGAATCCGGCCGCGCGCAGGCGCCCGATGGCGTCCTTGGTGTCCTGCGTCCAGGCGGTGTGGCCGGCGTTGCCGTGCGGCTCGTTGCCGAGGTTGACGATGACGTACTTCTCCTGGCCTTCCAGGGCGCCCGCCACCTCCAGCCAGTAGTCCACTGCCTCGGAGAGCGAGGCGGCATCGCCCTGCTCGCCGTAGCCGGTGGTGTCGTGGGCTTCCAGGACGCAGACCAGGCGGTTGGCCTTGCACTGGGCGACGACCTTCGCCACGTCCGCCGTGTCGTTCTTCGTCCAGCGGGTGCCGGTGCTGAGCACTACCCGGACCGAGTTGGCTCCGAGCGCCTTGATGTCGGCCAGGGACCGGTCCGTCCGGCCGGTGTACCAGGTGTGGGCGTGGTTGACGCCCCGGAGGACGAAGTCCTTGCCGGTGGCGTCGACGAGCCGCCCGTCCACGACACGGAATCCGCCGGAGCGGTCTGCGGCATGGGCGGCGACGGGGACTGAGGTGATCGTGGCGGCGAGAGCGAGCATCGTCGCTGCCGAGAAGACCCGTGTCCTGTTCATGTGGTGCTCCCAACTCGGTGCCGCGCCGAGGCCCCGTAGGGGGCGGCGGCACGGCCGTGTGTGACATGGAGTGAGATCGCGGCTTTCGGGGATCGGTTCGCCCCTGGCGGGCCCGTGGATCATGGGTGGACCGCCGCCGGCCCCACTGCTCGGAGAATTACTGCGGCTCATTCCGAGCAGTGGGGAGTCACAGCCGGTACAGGTCAGGTCATCGCCTCTGGTCGATCAGCGCGTATTCCTGCCGGCTCTTGGCGGACGAGTCGAGGCTAGGAGCTGAAATGACCGAGAACAATAGCCAGAACATAACCGGTTAAGTTTAGTTCTGGTTTTGTTTACCGTCGCACCTTTCACCCCACGACGCCGGCTGTTCCCGTCGTGGCACGGAAGGCCGTGCCGGCCCCTCGCAGGGCGGCTTCCACGCCCGCGGCCAGGTACACGGACTGGCCCGCGCCGATGCTGAACACCTCGCCGGCCGAGGAGACGACGACGGTGCCCTCGGTGCAGAGAACGATCTGCGGGGCGTCGAGCGCCAAGGGCCTCGGCGGCTCTCCGGCCCGGACGGTGTACCGCGACAGACGGAAGTCATCGACCGGGGCTGGATACACCCCCTCGCCCGTACCCCCTCCGTCGCGGGGCGTGAGGACGCGCGTCGGCAGCGCGCTGAAGCGGACGACTGCGATGAGCTCGTCCACGTCGACGTGCTTGGAAGTGAGCCCGCACCGCAGGACGTTGTCGGAGCTCGCCATGATCTCCACACCGAGCCCGGAGAGATACGCGTGGGGAACGCCGGCCCAGAGGAACAGGGCTTGGCCAGGGGCCAGCTCGACGTACCGGAGCATGAGCGCGGACAGCAGGCCGGGGTCGCCCGGGTGGGCGCGCGCGATGGCGGCGTACGCATCAACGTCGGGGGTGGCGTCGACGCCGGCGCCCCCCGGGCCGGCAGTCGCCGTCAGGGCCTGCGTAGTGGCGTCGAGCAGGCCCGGGAGGGGACGAAGAAGCGCTCGGAAGACCTCGGCGAGCGCACCCTCCTCGGGGACGGTTCGCAGCGTCCGGGCGTATGGACGCAGTGCCGGAACCTTCAGGGAGTCGAGCAGGTCGGCACAGTCCGCAGGGCTCCGGAATCCGCACAGCCCGCGGAACGGCGTGAGAGCAACGATCATCTCGGGCTTGTGCTGGTCGTCACGGTAGTTGCGGTGCGGCGCGTCAAGTGGCACCCCGAGGGCGTTCTCCCGGGCGTACCCGGCCTGGGCCTGGGCAAGGTCGGGGTGCACTTGTACGGAGAGGGGTGCATCGGCGGCCAGCAACTTGAGCAGGAACGGGAGGCGGGGACCGAACCGGCGCACCGTGGCCGCCCCGAGTTCACGCTCCGGGCTCTCGGAGATGACCTGGTCCAGGGGGAGCACTGCCTCGCCCCTGCGGAGCCGTGACGGTGCTGCCGGATGGGCTCCCATCCAGAGTTCGGCCTGGGGCGTGCCGGTGGGCGGCACTCCCATGAGGTTCGCCAGCAGCGTGGTGGAGCCCCAGCCGTACGGCTGGACGGTGTTCTGGAGGAGAGCCACGTTCGTTTCCTGAGGTGTGTATGGATGAAACGGGAGAAACGCGATGCCGCTCAGACGCAACGGGACCTGCGAGCGCGCCCGCACGGTGGCGCGGGGCGTGACGACCCCCCGAGGCCGTGATGCGGCGGGGGGTGTCAGCGGCGGGGCGTGTCAGCGGCAGGCGAGCGTCAGGTGGCTGTCCGGCCCGTCGTGCCCACTCCGACACGGGACAGTCCGGTCGCGGCGGCACCGGCGGCGGCCGCACCGATCAGCCCGGCGTCGAGGGCCAGCTTGGCGGGCACGACCGGGACGTCGCGCGTGAAGTCGAGCACGGCATAGGACTTCAAGTGGTGGCGCAGTGGGGCGAACAACATCTCGCCCGACTGGGAGACGCCACCTCCGATGACGACGAGGTCCAGCTCCACGAGGGCTGAGGTAGCCGCGATGGCAGCCGCCAGCGCGCGGCCGGCCCGATCGAACGCGGCGAGGGCCCTCGGGTCACCCTCGCGAGCCGAGACCTCGACCTCTCTGGCGGTGGCCAGGTGGCCGGCCGGGGGCGTCCACCCGGATTCCAGCGCGTGGGCCGCGATGGCCGTTCCGCTGGCGTACCGCTCGACGCACCCCCGCGCGCCGCACGGGCACACGGGGCCGTTCTGGTCCACGGTGATATGCCCGATGTGACCGGCGTTCCCCGTCGCCCCCGCGTGAACCGAACCTCCGAGGATCAGCCCGCCGCCGACACCGGTCGAGACGACCATGCAGAGGGCGTTCGCCGCGTCCTTCGCCGCACCGATCCAATGTTCCGCCGCCGTCATCGCGACCGCGTCACCGATGAGCGCCATCTTGACTCCACGCGGGACCGCCGGATTCCGACGCACACGCTCCACCAGGGGAAAGGCGCGCCAGGCAGGGATGTTCACCGGGCTCACGGTTCCCGCGACCGTGTCCACGGGCCCGGCGCTCCCGATCCCGATGCACGACAGCGAGGCCCACTCCGGATAGGCCGCCAAGTCATCCACGACCGATGCCACCGCGGCCATCAGCGCATCCGCGGACTCACGGGCGGGCGTCGGGCGTTGCGACCGCACCAGAACCCGCCCCTCGGCATCGACCAGGGCCCCGGCGATCTTCGTACCTCCGATATCCAGCGCTCCGTACACCATCACGCCCAACCTCTCCGAACCAAACCGATAAGCGAGGCAACACTGTGCCTTGACGTTGACAACGTTGTCTAGAGATTAACTGACCCGGTTAAGTGACGGTGGCACAGGACGTCCGGCTCGTCCACCTCGGCATCGGCCCGCTCCCCCCGGGTCGCCGGTTGTGCCCGTGGCGGGCCCAGCCGCCGCTGTCGTCGCCGTTTCCGCCGCAGGCGGCGAGGACGCGGGAGGCGGCGGCGGTCACGACCTCGGTCAGGCGGATCACGGAACGCCGGGCGCCTGCCACTGCCTGCCGAGTCGCCCGCGTGGACGCCCCGCCCTGGCTGCTGGACGGCCAGGCCAGTACGGGCAGTCGTACGCCCGGCGGCCATGGCTACGAACCTGCTGGTCAGCTACTCCCCACGGTGGCCGGCACGGGTCCTCACCTCCGGGCCTCTCCTCCGGGCCGCGGCCGACCCGCAGCCCAGACGGACCGTCACTTGACGGTGATGAGGGCGGCGGCGACGTCGATCCCGGTGCCGATGGAGACGGCCTGGAGGTGGGTGGCTCGCAGCAGGGGGAAGTACGCCTCTCCGTGGGGGCCTCCGGACAGGCCGGTGCCGCCGTGGGTGGGGGCGTACGGGGTGGTGCCCGCGTGGGTGTCGTTGATCTTGATGATGCCGCCGTTGGTCACCGCGCCGAGGAACCGGTCGATGGTGGTGGGGGATGCGGTCCACAGGGAATTGCGCAGCCCGTAGCGGTTGCGGTTGAGCAGGCCGACGATCCGGTCGAGCAGGTCGGGGCCGGTCTCGGCAGCCGTGGGGACGACCACGGGCAGCAGCGGGAAGAAGGTCTCCTCCGTCACGGCGGGAAGCCGGTCGGCCCGGGCCAGGCCGTCGACCCGTACGACGGTGGGCTGGGCGAACGGGCCGTGGCTGCTGGGCCGCCCGGCAAGGTCCAGGAGCCCGCCACCGGTGATCACGGTGGCGTCAGCGGCCCGGCACGCCGCGATCATGGCCAGGAAGTCCTTGGCCTTGGCCACCGGTGCGAGTACGGCGCCGGGGTCGGAGGGCAGCCCGGGGCGCAGCCGGTCGGCCAGATCGGCCAGGCGCCGTAGGAACCCGTCCGCGACGGCAGGGTGGACGATGACGTACTTGGGGACCATGCAGATCTGCGTGGAGGCAAGGAAGCTCTCGGCGGCGGCGTGTGCGGCCTGGTCGAGGTCCGCGTCCTCCCAGACCACGAAGCCGTCGTTGCCGGCCAGCTCCAGCAGTGGCTTCTTGCCCCGCCGGAAGCACTCGTTGCCGATCTCGATGCCGAGGCCGGAGGAGCCGACGAAGGCGATGTCGTCGATCAGCGGGTCGTCCAGCCAGGCCTGGAGGGTCTGTTGGGCGCCGCCGCACACCAGGTTGCAGACACCGGGTGGGGCTCCGCCGTCCTCCAGGGCGGGCAGCACGATCTCCCGGAAGAGGTACATCACTCCACTCGGAACCGCGTGGGGAGCTCGCATCACGAGGGTGTTGCCGGCCAGCATCATGGGGATCGCGAGACAGGAGAGGGTGGCGGCCGCGTTCCGGGGCGGGTGGAAGGCGACCACACCGTCGGGGAGGCGGCGCAGGATCACCTGGCGGTCGCCGACGGTCTCCTGACGGTGCAGTTCGGCGGCGCCGCGCGCCAGGTACGCGGGGCTGAGGATGTGTTCGATGCCGGCGGCGGACCACTGGGCCACCCGGTCGGGATAGCCGTCGGCGATCATCATCGCGATGAGCTCGTCGCGTTGGCGCACGATCCGCCGGTGGATGTCGGCGCCGATGGCCAGCCGGTCGCGCAGCGGGACGGCCCGCCAGGCCGGGAAGGCCGCGGCCGCGGCCGCGGAGGCCTCAGCGAGATGGCGGGGTTCGGCCAACGCGATCTGCGCGATGACGCCTTCCCCGGTCCTCCCCTCGCGGGCTTCGCCGGCGGCCTGTCCGGCGGCACGGGGATCTCCGATGGCCAGGTCGGCGTGCACGGGGTACGTCCAGTGGTCACCGGCCGCGTCGGCGCCGCCGATGTGCATCGGCCACACGTAGGGCTTCAGCACGGCACACGCTCCTGCGCGGCGCCCGGCCGGGCGTCCCGCTCCGGGCTCGGATCCTCGCCGCCGTCATGGGCGATCGGCACCTGCAGGAAGTCGCCGTCGAGACCGAACGCGTCCACGAGAGCGGTTCCGTACCGGGCCAGTTCCTGGTCCGCCTCCTCGATCCCGGCGTGTACGAGGCGCCACTGGGCTGGGGTGATGAGCTGTTCGGCCAGGTACCAGTCGCCGTGCCGGGCCAGCAGGCCGAGGCCGTGGTGGAGGGTCAGCAACTCCAGTGCCCGGCACACTTCGGGAGTCTCGCCCCGGGCCGCGCCGTCCAGCATGCTCCGGTAGCCCTCGGCTTCGCAGTGCGCGAAGGCGGCGTCGCGGGCCACGCCGGAACAGGCGTTCCAGGCGGGCGCCGGGCTATGCTGCGGACAGAGCGTCCCCGTTCCAGACCCCGACGGCGCGTTGCCTGCCACAGATTTCCGCGTCGCGGCACGGACCGCGGTCCGTCCGCCCCGGCGCGTCCGAGGGCGTGGCCCGTCCCCCATCCTGGAACGCAGGCTGCCGGACCGGCCCCGCCCACCGCGCGTACGTCCGCACCGGGACGTGCCCGGAGGGGCCGGGAATTCGGCGCCGAAGGGTCTGCCCGGCTGGTCCGAACCGAGGCACCCCATCATGCGTGTCCCCAATCCGAAGGCCCACCCGCACCACGAGAGCGGCCGGGTGCTGATCTCTCCGACCGGAGAGATAGACGTGGCCACCGTCCACTCGCTGCGCACCGCCCTGGCGCAATGCCTGCACGACGGCGTCCGCACCATCGACGTCGACCTGTCCGCCGTCACCTTCTGCGACGGCCGGTGCCTGGGCGTCCTCCTGGCCTCGTGGTGGCGCATCACGGCGGCCGGAGGAACCCTGCGCCTGCACCACCCGCCGCCCGTACTGCTCCGGATGATCGACATCACCCGTTCCGGTTTCCTGCTCGGTGACCGTCCCGCTCCCACCCTCCCCGCCGCCCTGGGCGGTGTGCTGTGACGGACACCTCGCCGCCGGGGCGCGCGCAGAGCGGCCGCCGCGGGGGGTCGTTCGGCCCGGAGGACATGACCGCGATCCGGCTGCGCCGGCTGAACCGGTGGCAGGCCGAGGGGCTGAAGGAAGACGTGGCGGACCTGTACGTGGAGTCCTCCCACCCGGCGGCGGGTACGGCCCACAGCGGCCGGGAAGCCTTCCTGCACCGCCTCACGGGCGATGTCCGGCGGCCCGGATTCGCCATGCTGGTCGCGGAGCGGGCCACCCTGTTCGGCTGCGTCTTCGGCTTCCCACTGCGGCGCGACGGCTCCTGGTGGCGAGGGCTGCTCGGACCCCTTCCCCGTGACATCGAACAACTCACCGCCTCCGGGCACGTCTTCGCCATCACCGAAGTCGTGGTCGCCCCGCACGAACAGAGCCTCGTGCTCGGCCGGCGGCTGCAGGAGCGGCTGCTGGACGACCATCGCGCCTCGCTCGGCGCCACCCTGGTGCCCCGGTCGGACGTCAGGACCCTGGCGGCCTTCCGGTCCTGGGGCTGGCAGGAGGTCGGCGAAGTCCACCGGCCGCCCGGCACGGCGCTGCTCCGGGCGCTGGTGCTGCCCCTCGGGAGGGCGCCGGCCGCCGCGTCCGGCCCGGGTCTCCCCGCCGGCAACCGGCGGCCGGAGTTGTGACGGGTGGCCGGGCGGCCAGGATCCGGGTACTGGTGGCCGAGCAGGCGGCCCGGCGCGGCGCACGGAGCGCGGTGGCGGACGTGTGCACCGCCGCGGTGGCCGCGCTCCCGGTAGACGGGGCGGGAGTATCGGCCATGTCCAAGGCCGCGACCGGCCATCCGCTGTACTCCACCGGCCCGTTGAGCGAGCGGGTCGAGGAACTCCAGATCACGCTGGGCGAGGGCCCCTGTGTGGATGCCTTCGCCCTCGGGTCGGCCGTCCTGGCGCCCGACCTGCGGGCCGCCGGGGAACGGCTGCGATGGCCCGTGTTCGCCGTGGAAGCCGTCACCGCCGGTGCGGTGGCGGTGTTCGCGTTCCCCTTGCGGATCGGTGCGATCAGTCCCGGAGTCCTGGACCTGTACTCCGACGTGCCGGTGGAGCTGGACCCCGCGGAACTGGCCGATGCCATGGTGTTCGCCGACACCGCCACGCTCGTGCTCCTCGGAGCCCGGATCGACCGGGCCGACGGATCGCTCGAGGACCTCGGCGGCTACCGGGCCGAGATCGACCAGGCCACCGGCATGCTCGGCGTGCGCATCGAGGAAGCGTTCGTCCGCCTGCGCGCCTACGCCTACTCCCACGAGCGGCGGCTCGCCGAGGTGGCGGCCGACCTGGTGGCCCGCCGACTCCGGTTCGGTCCGGACGAGGACGCGGACGCGGCCAAGGACGAGGACCAGGACCGGAGCGCCCCCGACGATGCCTGACAACAGAAGGTGTACACGATGAATGAGCAGCTCCTTGCCAAGGCATTCGTGGAACTGGCGGACAACCTGGTCGCGGACTTCGACCTGATCGACTTCCTGCGCATGCTGACCGACAGATGCGTCGGCATGCTCGATGTGAACGCGGCCGGCGTACTCCTCGCGGACCGCAACGGTGAACTCCGCGTGATGGCCGCCTCCGACGAGCGCGTGCGCACGCTCGAACTGTTCCAGCTCCAGAACGACGAAGGCCCGTGCCTGGAGTGCTTCCACACCGGCGTACCCGTCACCATCACGGACCTGAGCACCGAATCCGCCCGCTGGCCGCGCTTCACCGCGCAGGCCCGCCACAGCGGGTACTCGGCGGTCCAGGCCCTGCCGATGCGCCTGCGGGACGATGTGGTCGGAGCGCTGAACCTGTTCCGTGCCCTCCCCGGGCCCTTCGATCCGGCCGCCACGCCCATCGCCCAGGCCCTGGCCGACGTCGCCACCATCAGCCTCCTGCAGCAGCGCTCCTCCCAGGAGAGCACGGTGCTCAACGAGCAGTTGCAGACGGCGTTGAACAGTCGCGTGCTGATCGAGCAGGCCAAGGGCAAGCTCGCCGAACGCCAGGGCATCGGCATGGAGGAGGCCTTCAGCGCGCTGCGCGGCTACGCCCGCGCGCACAACCGGCGGCTGTCCGACCTGGCCGGCGCCTTCGTCGACGGAACCGAACCCCTCGCCGGGCTGGTCACCTGACCGTCAGCACGGTTCCTCACGACCCCCGGTACGGCTCCGGCGGCCGCGGTGCTGACGGGCGTAGCGGCGGTCCCAGCGGTCCCAGCGGCGCTGCTGGTCCCGGTAGTCGTCGTAGCCTCGGTGGTCGCCGTGGCCTCGGCGACAGTCGTAGGGCCCCATTGACAGCCGCCACCGTCCGGCGTTGACTGACGTGGAAGGCGTTGGGCCGTGGCGCCCCGGACAGCTCCGGAGCCAGGCCTTCCACCCTCCGCTTCGCCCGGACCCCGCGGAACGCAGGCACCACCCCTGTGTCCGCTGTGCAGGTCCCGGCCGAGCTCTTCCGGATCGTTCTCCTCCTGCGCCGGCACCAACGCGCCATCGAGTGAGGAGAGTCGACGAGTATGCAGCACAACGACTTACGAACCGGGAACGGCTGGGTGCCGCCATGTCCAGGTCCGTGATCATCATCGCGGCCCTCGTCGCCGCGGCCCTCGTCGCCGCGGCCCTCGTCGCCGTGACGGCCGTCCTCCTGGCCGCGCTCGGCCACCACCGCTTCGGGCGCGGTCTGAAACGGCGCTTCGGCCCCGAGTACGAACGCCTCGTGACCCGCCACGAAGGTGACACCAAGGCCGCGGACCGAGAGCTCGGCAAACGCCTGAAGCAGCACGGCTCCGTCAGGGAACGGCCGCTCTCGCCGGCCTCCCGGGAGCAGTACGCGGCCCAATGGGCCGGGATCCAGAGGCGGTTCGTCGACTCCCCACAGGAGTCGGTCGCCGAGGCCGACGCACTGCTGGCCCGACTGACCTCGGACCGGGGCTTCCCGGCCGACGGCCCGTTCGAAGAGCGGCTCGCCGCGCTCTCCGTCCACCACGCGCAGCACGTCGACGGCTACCGCGGCCTGCACGGAGCCGCCCACGGCCGTGTCAGCACGGAGGAGAACCGCAGGGCCATGACCGGGGCGGGAGAGCTCTTCGACGCGCTGGTCGCACCGCATCCGGCCGACTCGGGCCGACACCGTCCGCAGCGTCACCACGCCGGGGAAGGCGGCACGCGATGATGTACGACCAGGAACGCGCACGGCAACTCCCGCCGCCCGTCCCGCTCCCCGGGCGGTACGATCGCCGCGGGGGCCCGGCTTCCCGCCCCCTGCCTCCCGAGGGACCGTCCGAGACCCGCGCGGACATCCCGGTCTACGTGTCACTGCTCGCGCAGAGCGACCGGGACCGGCTGACCCTGCGCCTCCAGCACGCCCTCGGCACGTTCGTCCGGAGCCCGCGCGAAGCGGTCGACGAAGCCGACACCGCCTTCGCCGACGCCACCAGCCGCGTGACGGCCGCACTCGTGGAGCGCCGGCGCGTCATCGACTCCGCCCACCGGGACCTCGGCCCCGAAGCCGGCACGGAAGAGCTGCGCCTCGCCCTGCGCCAGTACCGGGAGATCACCTTGAGGCTGCTGCGCATGTGAGCGCCCCTGCTCCGAACGGCCCCTGACAGCCGGTGGGGACGGCCCATCCTCCCCGATGAGCCGCCCCGCCGGCCTCTCGCCGCGGCCCGGACGCCACCGCCCAGCGTGAGGCCGCGGTTGCCGACGACGATCGTGTCGTGGACGCCGGCGGCCCGGTGGAGGCTGGGTACGGGTGCGCTGCGGTGCCTGCCCTCTCACGCCGGCATCGCGCGCCGGTGGTCGGCGAGGGCCATGGGGGCCAGGGCCATAGGGGCCAGGGCAAGGGCCGACTGGTCCCTCCCCGGCTCCGGGAACCTGCACGAGCCTCCGCGGACGGACCCGGTCGGCCCTCGTACGGGACCGTTCGGCCCTCGATACGGGCGTCGGCGGGGCGGATGGTGGCCCTGTACGGGGGTGGTGCACACCAGCCCTCTGCGCCCCTGCATGACGACGTACAGGAGGTCCGCTCGTGAAGCACACCCAGGTCGGTGAGGTGATGACGGCAGATGTCGTCTCGGTGGACCGTTCGGCGACGTTCAGGGAGATCGCCAAGCTCCTCGCCGACTACGACATCACCGGACTGCCCGTCGTGGACGAGGACGACCGGGTGGTCGGCGTCGTCTCCGAGAGCGATCTGCTCGCCCGCAAGGCCCTGACGGCCGCGGACATCATGTCGGCTCCCGCTGTCACGGTCCATGCTCAGGAGACCGTCTCGGAGGCCGGGCAGCTCATGACGCGCCTGGGCCTGCAGCGTCTTCCGGTCACCGACGCGCAAGAGCGTCTCGTCGGCATCGTCACCCGGCGTGACCTCCTGCGCGTCTTCCTTCGCCCCGATGCCGAGATACGGCGGCAGGTGAGCGACGACGTGCTGTCCGACAGCGTCGGGGCGCCCACCGGGGCGGTGGACATCCACGTCCTGGACGGTGTCGTGACCCTCGCGGGCCGGCTGGAACGGCAGAGCCAGATCCCCCTCGCTCTGCGGCTCACCGCACGACTGGACGGCGTCGTCGCCGTGGTGGACGAGCTCACCGCCCGCACGGACGACTCCCGTCTGATCCCGCCGGAGCGCGGAGCGCAACCCATCACCTGGTGACCGTGACCGCGAAACACTCCGCGCAGCCTGAGGGGGCCACCGTTCGCCGGGCGGCATCAGGGCCAGAGGACCGTGGCGGGATTCCGGCACGGTGATGCCGAACCTGCCGTGGAGCAGTCGGACTCGGACACCTCGGTGCCCCCGGCGGCAGAGCGTGAAGGAGACTGGCTCGATCTCCCGTATCGGGACGGGCACCCGTGACACGGTGGCGCGCGGCGCCGGAGTCTGGGAGTGGGCGGGGACCGGTCACGGCTCCCGCGAGCCGGACGCCGTGCTCGCCTGCGCCGGCGACGTGCCCGCCATGGAGGCCCTGGCCGTCTCGGCCCTGCTCCGCGAGCACCTCCCCTCGCCGGCCGGCCGGGTCGTCAGCGTCGTCGACATCGCCCGGCTGATGCCCCACGAGGAACACCCGCACGGCATGACCGACACCGAGCCCCGGACTCGCCGGTCGCGCGGCCGCCCTGCGCCAGAACATGTGCGACGAGCGGATCCGCCACCACGACTGGATCCGCGCCCACGGAACCGACCTGCCGGAGGTAGCCGGCTGGTCCTGGCCCTACTGATCGTCCCGCCCGGAACGGTACGGGTGGGCCGTCCGGGCCGGGGAGGGTACCGAACGGCCCTTTCCGGGCACGCCGCCACCGGCGGAGGGTGGGAGGCGCACCCGAACGGAGAACCGCCATGAGCACCTCTTCGTCCCACCGGCTCACCTCCTCCCCCAACCGCTTCGACCACGCCCTCTCCCCGGAGCACCGCGCCAGCCTGCTGGCCCTGGCCCACGAGGCGAACTTCGACGCCGGCGCCCGCCTGTTCAACCAGGGCGGGCACGCCGGCCGGTTCTGGGTCGTGCGGTCGGGCAGCGTCGGCATGGACGTGCACGTACCCGGCAGGCAGGCGGCGGTGGTCGAGACGGTCGGTCCCGGCGAGCTCGTCGGCTGGTCGTGGCTGTTCCCTCCCCACACCTGGCACTTCGGCGCCGAGGCCATGACGCCGGTGCGCACGGACGAGTTCGACGCCGCCGCCGTGCGCGAGCTGATGGACTCCGATCCCGCGCTCACCTCCTCGATGTGGCAATGGGTGGGCCAGGTGCTCGCCCACCGGCTCGTCTCCGCCCGGATCCGGCTCCTCGACCTGTACGCACCCCACGGCAGCGGAAGCCGCATCTGAGACAATCGTCCCGAGACGTATCCCGACCCGAGGGTGTGGCGTGGATGTCCGATGCACCAGCTGCCGCCCCGGCGCCCATCCGGGTGTTCCTCCTCGACGATCACGAGGTCGTCCGGCGCGGACTGCACGACCTGCTGGGCTCCGAGCCGGACATCGAGGTGGTGGGCGAGGCGGGCACGGCCGCACAGGCCCTGGCCCGCGGGCCGGCGCTGCGGCCCGACGTAGCCGTACTCGACGTCCGGCTGCCCGACAGCGACGGCATCAGCGTCTGCCGCGAGCTGCGCTCGCGCATGCCGGACCTCGCCTGCCTCATGCTGACGTCCTTCGACGACGAGGACGCCCTGCTCGACGCCATCATGGCGGGCGCGGCCGGGTACGTACTGAAGCAGATCAAGGGTTCGGACCTGGTCGCCGCCATTCGGACGGTGGCGACGGGCCAGTCGATGCTCGACCCCGCGACGACGGCCCGTCTGATGAGTTCGCTCCGGGATCCGACCGCCGGGAAGCCGCCCGGGGACGAGCGGCTGACGGTGCTCTCCGAGCGCGAGCGAGCCGTACTCGAACTGATCGGCGAGGGCCTCACCAACCGTCAGATCGGAAAACGGCTCTTCCTGTCCGAGAAGACGGTCAAGAACCACATCTCGCGGCTGCTAGCCAAGCTGGGCGTCGAACGCCGCGTGCAGGCAGCCGTCATCGCCGCCGAGGTGCGCGAGCACGACGAGACCGGCCGCTAGGGCCCAAGGCCCGAATTCACCGGGCAGGTCTAGGTCTGATCGGGATCCGCCATTCCAGACGGGTTCCACCACCATCCGGGCCCGGCGAGACGGACAGCCCTCCGCCGCGGGCCTCGGCGCGCTCCGCGAGGTTGCGCAGACCGCTCCGACGGCCACCTTCCGTGATGCCCACACCGTCGTCGCTCACCGTCACGGCCAGCACGCCTTCCGCCAGGACGATCGCGACCTCCGCCCGCGCCGCTCCCGCATGGCGGGCCACGTTGGTCAGGGCCTCTCCGAGCACGGCTACCACGTCGTCGGCGACCGGCACCGGAACATCGGTGTCGATCAGCCCCTCCATCCGCAGAGCGGGCGCGAAACCGAGCAGCGCCGCCGCCTCACCCACGGCCCGCACCGCGCGGACCCGGAGTCTCGGGGCACTGCCCGCCCCTTCGTGGTCGCGGAGTCCGAAGATCGTCGAACGGATGATCTTGATCGTCTCGTCCAGGTCGTCGATCGACCGGCTCAGCCGCTCGGACGCCTCGGGGTGCTCCACGAAGCGCTGCGCGCTCTGCAAGGTCATGCCCGTGGCGAAGAGCCGCTGGATCGCGAGATCGTGCAGATCCCGGGCGATCCGGTCGCGGTCCGCCAGCAGGCTCACCTGCTCGCTGTCCCGGCGCCGGTCGGCCAGCTCCAGCGCCAGGGCGGCCTGACCCGCGAAGCCGGGCAGGGGCGCGACCTCGGCCGCGGCGAACGCCGGCCGCCCCGTACGCCGTGCCAGCATCAGCACTCCCCGCAGCTTCGCCCTCGTGCCCACCGTGACGGCCACGGCCGGCCCGAAGCCCGTCCACGTGTCCGGCTGCGCCGCGGCCCGGGCATCGGTGGCCATATCGGCCAAGGTGATCAGTCCGTCCCGTGCCAGGATGACGGCGGCCAGGATCCCCTCGCTGCCGGGTAGCACGATCCCGCGGTGCGCTTCGGCGCCCTCCCCCAGGGCCAGGGAGCCGCGCAGCTCGCCGCCGGGCCCCACCTGGTAGAAGACGCACATCTCGGCCGAGATGATGTCCCGGGCCCGCTCCAGCATGCCTTCCAGCACCTCGATCTCGGAGGAGCCGGACAGCAGCGCGCTCGTGAAATCGGAGCTGGCCGCCAGCCAGCGCTCCCGGAGCCGGACCTCCTCGTACAGACGGGCGTTGTCCACGGCGACGCCGGCGGCGACCGCGAGGGTGGACAAGACCCCCTCGTCCTCCGCGTCGAAGCCCTTTCCGCCCCGCTTCTCCGTCAGGTAGAGGTTGCCGAACACCTCGTCCCGGACCCGGATCGGCACGCCGAGGAAGGAACGCATCGGCGGGTGGTGCTCCGGAAACCCGGCGGAGGCCGCGTGCTCCGAGAGGTCTCCCAGGCGCAGTGGCCGCGGGTGCCTGATCAGCTCGCCCAGCAGTCCGTGTCCGGTGGGCAGGGCCCCGATCCGCGCCCGGAGCCGGTCGCTGATGCCCACCGGGAGGAACTCGGCGAGTTTCTCGTCGTCCCCCACCACGCCCAGCGCACCGTACTCCGCGTCCACGAGGACCACCGCGGCCTCCACGATGCCGCGCAGCACCTGGGCCAGGTCCGGCCCCTGCCCCAGCGACATGACCGCCTCCAGCAGGCCCGTCAGCCGGTCACGGGTGTCCCGCGCGTCAGTGATCTGCGCCTGGAGGGCGTCCAGCCCCGGCTGCGGAACCCGGCTCGCCGACGCGTCTCGATCGTCCCCGGCCATGGACACCTCCGGCGGCGTCGAAGGGCTCCGCGTACCCGCCCGGACTTCAGCCTAGTCCTCCTGCGCCCGGCCCGCGGCCGTCCCGATCGGCATGCGGCGCTGGGCCTCCACAGCAGCCTTCTCGTGCTGGAAGGACAACTCTGGAAGGCAATTCTGGACGGACAAGACGGGTGGCTGCCACACCGAGATGGCATGCAACCGCTGGGGACCGGTCAGTCCTGGCACAGGACCCGTTCGGCCCTCGCACCGCGGGCGGACGCGGCGGATGGTGGCTGGTGAGGGCGCTCCGCACGACGCGCTCGCTGACTGAAGCCGACAGGAGGGCCACAGATGAAGCACGCCAAGGTCGGCTTCCTGATGACCGACGAGGTCGTCTCGGTCCTCGGGAGGACTCCGTCCGCGGACGTGGCCGCGCTGCTCGTCGAACACGACATCAGCGGCATGCCCGTTCTGGACGCGGACGAGCGTGTCCTCGGGGTCATTTCGCGGACCGATCTGCTCGTCCAGGACCACCTCACCGCTCAAGACTTGATGACCGCGCCGGCCGTCACCATCCATGCCGAACAGACCGTCACTGAGGCCGCCCGCCTCATCACCCGACGCGGGGTGACGCGGCTGCCGGTCGTCGACGAGGAGGACCGGCTGGTCGGCATCGTGACCCGCCGGGACCTGCTCCGGGTGTTCCTGCGCCCCGACCACGAGATACACCGGGTGCTGGTCGAGGACGTGCTGGCGGACACGATGGGCATCGATGCCGATGCCGTGAGCGTGCGCGTCGTGGACGGGGTCGTCACCTTGGACGGCCGACTGCCCAGGAGCAGCCAGATTCCCGTCGCGCTCCGGCTCGCCGGGCAGTTGGACGGCGTGGTCGCGGTCATCGACCGGCTCACGGCCCCCTCCCACGACACCCGCACCGCTCCGCCGGACCGCGGCACCGAAGACGCTCCCCGCTGACGCGAGATGTGGACCCTTCGGCCCCTGCCCGCCCCACCCGCACCGCGCGACCATGGAAGACAGGCAGGCCCGCCGCACCCGGTCACACCCGTGCGGCGCCCTGCAGACGGAAGGGCCGACAGGGACAGAAGAGGGGGCCGACCGGCCCCAGCGTCAGCACCGGGGCCGTCACGTCTTCTGGACGCGCGACGGGTTCGATACGGCCAGGTCGTCGTGGCGCGGCCCGCCCAGTACGACCTTCAGCGCGCCCGTCTCACCGGCACGGGAGAACACTTCGTACGCCTCTTCCATCTGTCCCAGTTCGAAACGATGGGTGATCAGCGACGAGGCCGGCAACCGGCCGGCCGCCAGCATGCGCAGCAGCATCGGCGTGGAGGAGGTGTCCACGAGCCCGGTGGTGATGGTGACGTCCTTGATCCACAGGTCTTCGAGGTGCAGGGTCGCGGGCTTGCCGTGGACGCCGATGTTCGCGACCCGGCCGCCCGGGCGAACCATGCGGGTGCACATCTCGAAGGTCTCCGGCACGCCGACGGCCTCCATGACCACATCCGCGCCGAGACCGTCGGTCAGGTCACCCACGAGCATTTCCGGTTCCTCGGCGGCGTTCACGACCGCGTCCGCCCCCAACTCGCGCGCCGCCGCCAGCCGTGACGGCGCCAGATCGACGGCGATGACGCGGGCCGGCGAGTACAACCGTGCCGTGGCGATGGCCGCGAGTCCTACGGGGCCGGCGCCGACCACGACGACGGTGTCCCCGGGCCGCACGCTGCCGTTCAGCACTCCCACCTCGTAGGCGGTGGGGAAGATGTCCGCGAGCAGGACGGCGTCGGCGCTGTCGACCGTGCTCGGCAGCGGGTGCACGGAAAGGTCGGCAAACGGCACCCGGACGTATTCGGCCTGGGTGCCGTCGATGGTGTGGCCGAGCACCCAGCACCACCCCCACGGCACCAGTCGATGTCCACCACCGGCGTGGTCACCCCCTCCGGCGGCATCCTCGACGCCTCGCTCATCCCGGTGGCAGCACGTCTCGCACGCGCCGTGGAAGGCGTGGCCGACGTCAACTGCGCGCTGACCACGTCGGTCGCGCGGACGGCCGGAGCGTAGAGCCTCCGCCTCAACGGAAACACCTGGTCAGAACCCCTTCTGATCTCCGCACCGGAGTAGAATGGAGGTACCGGGAGTATTTCGCGCATCGGATGCAACTCAGGTGTCATTTCCGGCGATCAATACACCGGACCGTCGAACTGCGGGCGGCCCGGGGACAGGTCTCCACCATGACCGTCATCCTGGAACGCAGCACACCTGCCGCGTCACCCACTGCCGCGCCTCCTCGGGCCGCTCGCCTCGTATTCGCGCCCAAGACCGCCCTGGCCGGGCAGCTGGACGGCGCCTGGTGGCCCCGCTCCCGTGACCTCGAAGCCGAACTCCCCGTTCTCGTAGCCGCCTTGGCCGAGCCCTGGGGGCGCATCACCCGCGTCACCGTGAACCCCACCCGATGGCCCGTCATCCCGCACAAGGTCCCCGTCGCCGGGCACGCCGTGCACGTAGGCTGGTTCACCGAACAGGATCCCGACAAGCTGATCCTGCTCTCCTACACCGTCGGCCGCTGGGACCTCCTCGTCGTCCCGCCCCAGACCGCACCCGCCGCCGCGGCCCGCCTGATGGCCGCCGCCGCCGTCCCCGGCAGCGTCCTGACCGCCCGCGCATTGATCGCCGCCGAAGCCGTCATCGGCCGAAGGCCCGACCTCCGGAACCGCGAAGACGCCTGGGAGAGCGAAGGCGGGGCGCGCGCATCCGACATCGGCTCCCTCGCCAGGCTGCCGGTCGGACCGCTGTCCGCCGGCGCCTGGTGGTGAGCCTCGTCCGCAGGATGCCGCCGTAGCGGCAGCAGGATGCGATTGCCGCTGCGCCTTCCGCAGGCCGGCGCGGCGGCAACGTCGGCGTTCTACTCAGGTCCTCCCCGGTACCGGAGGTTTTCAGGACTAGCCTTCGCATCATGCTGAGCATTGCCGACACCCGGACCGGCCGCTTCGTTGAGATTCCCTCCGAACACGGCCACCTGCTGCGCATCTGTGTCCACCTGCCGGCCATCGGCGCCCGGGTCGGCGCGGTGGACCTGCGGGCGCCCCTGGTCGGTGACGTGCTGGCGCGCACCGCGGAGCTGCGTGGTCTGCAGGCCCTCACGGTCCTCATCACACCGGACCTGCCGCACGAGCAAGGCCAGGCGCTCGATCGCGCCATGGCCGCTCTCGGCATCCACCCGCCCGCCACCGTCGGTGCGCACGAGGTGACCGCGGCACTGTGCGCCGCTGCCGACGTGCACCTTCTCGCCCATGGCGCTGCCACTCAGGACGGGATCGGCGGGGTCCACGTCGACGTGGGCCAGGTCAGCGCGGCACCCCCGGACAGGGATGTCTCGCACGGTGCCCCCCTCCTCGCCCCGGGCCCTCTGGACGGGCTCGCCCCGGCGGGGACCGATCCGCTGGCTGTCAGGCTGCTGTTGCTCGGGCACGCCCACCGCACGCCGGTCACGGTCACCGGCGCAGGGCTTGCCGAGGCCCGGCGGACGCTGGGGCACTGGCGGCAGCAGGTGGCCGACTGGGCACAGGAGCCCTCCAGGCCGATCCCCGCCGACGTGCTGCGGCAGGCCCAGGCCACGCTCGCCGATGATCTCGGCGTCCCCGTCGTCCTGGACCTGCTGCGCAGCGTGGCCGGGCGCGCCGATGTGCCGGCCGGTGCCAAATTCGAAACGTTCGCCTTCCTCGACCGGATCCTCGGGCTCGACCTCGCGCGCGAGGTGGGGCACCAGCACCGGTCGACGCCATGACGCGGCTGCGGTCCCCGCGCCGGCCGGTACGAAGTTCCCGACGTCCGCGATCGCCGTGCTGCGCGTGCCAGGCCCTGCGAGTCCCTCGAACCGGGTGCCGTCCGGCTGACCGGCACGGTCCTACCCCGCGGCCCGAATCCCTGACGGGACGGCATCGGTCGACGTGACGAGCCGTGCCCGGTCATGCCGGGTTGGGCCGATCAGGTGTGCAGGCGGCTGTTGGGGCCGTCCTGGTCGCCCGCGCTCTCGTCGTTGAACCAGTAATCCCCGGCGGCCAGGTACCGGAAGGAATGCGTGCTCTTGCTCGGCAGCTCGACCGTGACGGCCCGCCTCCCGTCTTTGCGGGGCCGCAGGGTGTGGGCACCGGGCTGCCAGTCGTTGAAGTCGCCCACCACGCTGACGGGGCCGGGTGGGGTGTCGGCGGGCAGGACGAAGGTGACTTCCGTGCGGTTCTTGCGCAGCGTGCGCTCCAGCATGGTGCGGGCTCCTTACAGCGGGTGGGGTGGGGATCGTGCCCATCCTCGGACCTGAAGGGACGGCCCGCCTTCCGACCCCGCCACATCGAGGGTCGGGCGTCACCCGTGTGCCTCGCTTCGCAGTCGACCTGATGCAGACCGTCACGCTGCGTGTCAGCGTGATCCGAGAGGAATCCGTACCCCACGCATCAAGAGGAGTCGCCGTCATGGGCGGTACGCAGGACAAGCATCAGGAGCCGGGCAAGGGCCGCGAACCGCAGGAGCACCGTCGCCCCGGAGACCCTGCGCAGCCCCAGCCGGGCAAGCCGTCCCGCGAGCAGGGACAGAAGCCGGTCCAGAAGCCGGGCAAGGAAGAGGCTACGCGTCGTCGCGAGGACGACCTGCTGCGCGAAGAGGACCTGCACGACGAGACGCTCTGACCAGAGCACCACTCGTCCCCGTACGCAGAGCCCGGCCGGTCCACAGACACCCCGGCCGGGCTCTGTCACCTCGCGCCCGATGCCGACCTTGAGGCCCGCCGCTGCACACGCCGTCGACGCCACGGCAGGACTGCGCCGTCCGCGAAGCCCCAGACGCGCCCGCGGGGCGGGGGTGGGGCGGGTCTCACCACAGGTGCGTCGCGAGCGCGGTGGCGCCCAGGAGCAGGCAGCACACCGCGCCGCGCATCCAGCGGTACTTGACCGCCAGGATCGGCCCGAGGACGCAGCACTGTTCCAGGAGCCAGCGCCCCGGGTCGGCGCCGGCCGTGACCACCGCGGCCGCCAACTCGGCGGAGTCGGTGCCGCCCTGCAAGGTGGCGACGGAGGGGCCCGCCGCGCCGCCGGGCCGCCGGCGGCCCGCCCCGGTGCGCGGCAGGACCACCAGCGTCAGCATCGCGATGCCCCCCAGCCACGCGGCGGCTCCGGCCAGGGCCGCCGGGCCGGAGCCCAGGCGGCCGTGGCCGGCGGCCAGGAGGAGCGCGGGCAGGGCGACGGCCCCCGACAGGAGGATCGAAGCCTTGGCGTCGGCCCGCGCGATCTCCTCGCGCACCGCGGCGAGCAGCCGCTCCGCGACCAGCCGGGCGCCCGGCTCGGACAGCGGGGCGCCCTCCTGGGGCCGGGCGGTCGTCACCGGTCGGCGTCCCTTCCGGAGCTCTCGGCGGGCCCGTCCTTGGCAGCCCGGGACGCCGGTGCGGCCTCGGCGGACGGATCGGCCGAGCCCTGGTCCGGCTCGCGCTCCCAGAACAGGGCGCGCCTGCGCCGGCGTTCGTCCGACAGCTCCGGCAGCGGTTCGGAGGCCACCCGGCGGGCGCCCGACCGTAGGAACTCCACGACGACCATGGCCTGTTCGCCCAGCTCCCAGCGCTCCAGCAGCCCGCCGTCGATCAGCCGGGTCATGAGTTCCATGCCGTCCTGGCGTTCCTCGCGGTGCTCACTGCGGAACAGCTTGCGGATCTCCTTCACGTCCCGCGGGTCGCGGGCCATCATCTGCGCCATCACGGCGTCGTCGCCCTTCTCCAAGGCGCGCTGGAAGCTCTCCGCCCAGCGCTCGATGAGGAGGCGCTCGTTGTCGTCCCGGATCTCCCGCAGCCGCTGGCGGAACTGCTCCACGGCCGTCTGGTTGAGGACCTCGCCGACCTGCGCGCCGTGCTCCCGGATCAGCCGGTCCGCCTGGATCGTCACGAACACGTCCAGCTCCAGACCGAAGCGCACGCCGAGGTCGTGCCCGGACAGCGCATGGTTCACGGCGTCGCGGACCTCCTCGGCGTGGTTGATCGAGTAGGTGCGCGATACGTCGCGCAGCCGCTGCTCCAGTTCCGGCACCAGCAGGACGCCCACGTCGGTGACCTGGCTGCGGGCAACCGCGCAGGGGTCCCCCACCCGCCACCGGACCGCCACGTCGGCGGGGAAGGACCGGCCTCGCTCCGAGGCCGGGAGCTGGACCTGGAACGAGACGGTGTGCCAGCCCAGCTGGAGTTCGAACGCGGTGTACGGGCGGGTGAACCAGCGCAGCAGGAAGGTTTCGCCACCCTCGGGCCCCACCGCCCGCGGCGGCCGGCTGCGGTAGTAGAGCACGGCCACGTACTGGGCGCTGCGGTGCCGGTACGGCCAGGTGGGACGGTATTCACGGATGAGGGGGCCGGCCAGGGCCTGCGCGGCCGCCTGGAGCTCGGCCGCCATCCGGGGGGACACGGCGGCCGGATGGGGCGGCCGCGCGTCCCAGGGGCGGACCGGGGGCACGGGCGGCGCGACGGGTGCGGCGGAGGCGGCCCGACTGCGCGGGCCGGGGGTTCCGGGTGGGCCGACGTGCACGGGGTAGGTCATGTCATCGCTCCGTCTTCTCAGCTCGTGGCGCCGGACGCACCCGGCGGGATGATCACGGTCCGCGGCACGGCGTCGTGCAGCCGCCGCGTGGTGGCCCCGGTCACGGACTCGTCGGGATCGCGCTCCAGGCGCCGTACCAGGTTCCGCAGCCGCTCGATGTCCTCCGGGGAGCTCACCAGGTGCGGGAGGAAGCCGCACAGGACGTCCAGCAGCCCGGGGTCCTCGTCGGCGAGGCGTATCCAATCGGCGAGGGAGCTCTCCACCTCCTCCCGCCAGCGGGCGGTGTCCAGTCCGGCCCACACCAGGTCCGCCAGCATGGGCGCGGTCTCCGGCCTGGCGGTGAGCAGTCCCGCCGCCACCGGCCGGCCCTGGTGCTGCGCGAGCCAGGGGACGTCCTCCAGGCCCCAGAGGGCGGACGGCTGCTGCCAGAGCAGCCGGTCCACGGTGAACAGGGCCAGGTCGTGGCGGCTCCGGCGGCGGTCACCCAGCCAGCTGCCCAGCCGGGCGAGTGCCTTCGACCCGTGGGAGCCGACGACGAGCCGCGCCACGCTGTACGAGGCGTGCGTCAGCAGCTCCTCGTCGTCGTGCCCGGCCAGCAGGCCCAGTTCGTCGAGGGAGGCGGAGACGGACCGCTCCACGGTGCCGTAACCGTGCACCAGGGCGGCCGTGTTGCGCAGTCCGGCGTCGTCCTCGTCCCGGGCCCATGCCCACACGGTGTCGCGCACGATGGGCCGGACCCGCTCGTCCAGGGCCGCGGCGTAGGCCAGTGCCGTCGCCGCGGCCAGGTGCTGGGCGGTGGAGTCCGAGGACGCCATCGGCAACACCACCTCCTGGAACAGGAAGGTCAGGTCGCGCGGGCACAGCGCCCCGACGGTGAGCGCGGCGGGCACCCACGCCACGGGCCGGCCGTCGTCACACAGCGTCCGCAGCCAACGCCCCAGGGGCCCGCGCACGTTGGGGTAGCCCTCCCAGGCGCGGGACAGCACCGCCCAGGGCAGCGCCCGGCCCTGGAGGCGCACCTTGCGCACGCCCAGGGCGCGGCTGCCGAAGTTGACGTCCTCCGTGAACAGTTCGGCGCGCGAGGCCGCGAGCCGGGCGTCCTGGTGCTCGTGGAACAACGCCCGGCCCGGGGCCCGCGCCGGATCCATGGTCACCTCGAACTCCCAGGCCAGCCCCTCGGCGGCTTCCGCGGCCACGCTGTACGGGGAACCACTGAACACCGCGACCGTGGTCCGGAAGGCCGCGAGCCGCGTCGCCGCGGCCACCGCCGCCCGGTTGCGGGGCGGCACCCGACCGGGCGCGGCGAGCCAGGCCTCCGCCTGCCGCACGGCGAAGGTCCGCAGCTCGGCCAGCAGTTCCTCTTCGGCCAGCTTCCCCGCGAGGTGGTCGACGAGGAGCCGGGCCAGTGACTCGACCTCGTGGGGCCGCAGTTGGTCCAGGCCGAGGGCCGCCACCGTGTCCGCCCGCTCCGCCAGCGCCAGCGCCGCCGCCAGCCGCTCCGCCTCGCCGTGCCCCAGCAGGGCCACCAGGTGCTTGCGCAGCATGCCGTCGGCCGAGGGCGGCCGGAACAGCGTGCCGTACCGCCCGCGCAGCAGCTCGTCCGCGAAGCCGCCCGCCTCGACCACCAGGATCGCGTACGCGCCGTGCCGCTCCAGCAGCGAACTCAGCCGGTCCAGGTGCAGTTCGGCCGGGGGTTCGGCGAACCGGACCCGGTCCCCGTACCGGCCCTCGTACCGGCCCCCGTAGCTGTCCTCGTGCCTGTCCTCGTCCGCTGGACGCTGCCCGGGGAGGAACATGCCCTCCCCGGTGATCTCCACCAGGTAGCCGTGTTCCGCCTGGAGGTCGGATCCGTCGATGCGGTGCAGCTCGGTGCGCGGGTCCAGCCGCTCGATGCGGCCGCGCGTGACCTCGTCGAGCAGGGACAGCGCCGTGTACGTGCGTCCGCTGCCCGGGTCGCCGCACAGCGCGATCAGCCGCTGCCCTTCCAGCCGGGTCCGCGCCGCGCCGTAGCCCGGCGGCTCCTCGAACACCCGCCGCAGGCGCCGGAGTTCGTCGCGGTGTACGGGTCCTGTGACCAGCCGGTCGGCCGCGGCCCGGCCGCCGTGGTAGTGGTGGTGGTCGCCCAGGTGGACGTCGCCCTGCGCGCCGTCGACGACGGCGTTGCGGCCCCGCACGTCGAAGAAGTGGGCGCGTGCCTGCTGCGCGGCGTCGTAGCCCCCGTCGCCGACCCTGTTGCCGAACGGGCCGCTGCGGGCGGCGCCGAAGTCTCGGCCGTCGCCGCCACCGGCGCCCCCCGCGCCCGGTCCCCCACGGGCACCCCCCGCGCCACCCCCGCCGGCCGCCTTCCCGCCGCCCTGTGCGCCGCCTCCGGCGCCGCCTTGCTCACCCATCTCCGCCTCCCCGCTCCGCGTCGCCGTCCTCGTCGCGCGTGAGGCTCACTCCGGTGATGTTCCCGTGCACCTCCGCGCCGTCCACGATCTGGTTGGATCCGTGCACGGTGATCGAGTACTTCGCGGGCGTCGGCGCCACGGACCGCGCGCCGTCGCTCCGTGCCCCGGTCCGCCGTGCCCCGGACCTCCGTTCCCCGGACCTCCGTGCCCCGGTCGGTCGGTCCGCGGCCCGCCCATCCCCGTCCCCGTCCCCGTCCGCGTCCCCGTCCCCGTCTTGCCGTGATCGGCCCCGCTCCGGCAGGGGCGGCCGGGTCCGCCGGGGCACGTGGAACCAGGCCGTCTCGTCGGTCTCCTTGAAGTGCACCGGATACGGCGCGTAACACTCGGGCTCGACGAACCGGCCGCCCTCGGCGACCACCGTGCGGTACAGCACGTCCGACACCACGAAGACCAGCCCGATCGTTTCGTCCGCGGCCAGTACCTCCCGCGCGGGCTCGCTGTCGCACAGGCGGCAGGTGAGATCCACCGTCCGCCCCACCAGCCCCCGGCCGTCGTCGCTGACGGGCCCGCTGTGCATGGCGATGCGCAACCGCAGCGGCTCCAGCCGCCCCCGGTTGTGCTCGCGCAGGCCCTGGTGGACCTCCTCGAGCCACACCCCCACCAGAGCCGCGGGCGGTACGGCCGGGCCGAGCGCGGCCAGCACCCCGTCGCCGCGGTCCTCGACGTGAACCTGTCCGATGGGCACGCCGATCGCGTCGAAGGCCGCCTCGAAGACCTCGTACATCGCACGCCTCGACAGGAGTTTGGCGTGCTGGTCCAGCCTCCCCGACCCCCTGATGTCCGCGCTCACCACCAGCCGGTGCACGGCCGCCTCGTGACTGCTGATCATTCCGTCCCCCCTGGAACGACGAACCGACACACCCAGGATGGGGGCGCGCCGGCGTGCTGTATGTAGCCGTTTACACACCCGGCCGCGGTACGGGCGGGCCACCGCCGGCCAGCAGCCGCAGCGGTTCCAGGTCGGTGACCACCAACTGCCGGGAGGCGGTGCGGACGATGCCCCGCTCGCGCAGCAGGCGCAGGGCCTTGGCCACCGCCTCGCGGGTCGAGCCCACGGACGCGGCCAGGTCGTGCTGGGGAAGCGGCAGGTCGATGGTGACGCTCGCGTCGGGACCGCGGCGGCCGGCCCGCTCGACCAGTTCGACGAGCCGTGCCGCGAGCCGCTGGAGCACGTTCTCCGAGGCCAGCGAGCGGCGTTCGCCGTCGGAGCTGCGCAGCCGCGAGCTGAGCTGGCGCAGCACCAGCGCGCTGGTGGCGGGGCTGGCGGCGAGGAAGCCGCGGAAGCGGTCGCCCGGTATCACTACGGCGGCCACCGGTCCGAGGGCCGTCACGGTGGCGCTGCGCGGCCGCAGGTCCGTGGCGGCCAGCTCGCCCACCAGCTCTCCGGCGCCGCGCAGGGCGAGGATCAGACGGTTGCCGCGCTCGGTGGTCACGGACACCACCGCCCAGCCGGCGGTGATCGCCACGACGTGGGAGGTGGTGGCGCGTTCCGGCAGGATGACCGCACCGGGGTCGTAGCGGCGCGGCACACCGAGGGCCAGCAGCGCGGCCCGGTCCTGCGGGCGTAACGCGTGGAGCAGGGGCTGCTCCTGTTCGATGAGACTCACGTCGACCGCTCCCACGTCGGCACCGGCCCGCCGACCTCACGGCAAGCCCAGGCAATGACACATACACGTCAACAGCGGCGGGTGCACGGCGATTGCCGGAATCCGCGAACCCCCCGGGAGGGGCGCCGGCAACGGAGGGAGAGCCGGCGGTGAAGGGGCGATGCCGACCCGGACGGCGCAGGGAGACGTCAACCTGGTCGGCGCAGGGAGACGTCAACGGCCGCCGGAGCCGGGGTTTCGACCCCCCAGCCGTCGCCCCCCCCAGCCGTCGGCGCCTCAGCCGTCGGCCGCGGGGATGGCGTACAGCCGGGGAAGGTTGACGACGATCGCCTCCTGGGTGCTGCGGGCGATCACGACCACGGCTTCCTCGGCAGGGTCCGGGTTCTCCTCGCGGTGGGGTACGAACGGCGGGACGAGGATGTAGTCGCCGGGGGACGTGACCAGCCGTACTTCCCCGGGGTGTTCGCCCGTGTCGTCGAGGAAGACGAACTCGGGGTGTCCGCTCACCACGTAGACGGCGGTCTCGGACTCCCCGTGGTGGTGGTCGGAGGAGGCCGTCGAGGGTGCCACGTGGGTCTGCCCCATCCAGAGCTTTTCGGAGCCCACGGTCTTCCCGCTGACGGCGGCGAACCTGCGCATGCCGCCGCTCTGGGCCGTGTCACCGGCCAGGGAGCCGGCACGGACGTGGTGCAGGCGGGTGCGCAGCGGGGCCGTCGGGCGGTCCGGGGCGTCGGGCATGATGGGCGCATGCATATCTCCGCGAAGGCGGACTACGCCACGCGCGCCCTCCTGGAGCTCGCCTGTGAGCCCTCCCGTCCGCTGACCTGCGAGGCCATCGCCTCCTCGCAGCAGATCCCGTTCCGCTTCCTGAAGTCCGTGGTGGGCGAATTGCGGAAGGCCGGTCTGGTGCGCAGCCAGCGCGGCTGCGAGGGGGGTTACTGGCTCGGCCGGCCCGCCGAGGACATCACCCTGCTGGACGTGGCGCGCGCCGTGGACGGCGAGCTGATCTCGCTGCGCGGCGAGCCGCATGCCGGGCTGGACTACCCCGGCGCCGCGGTGGGGCTGCCCGGGGTGTGGCAGCGGATCGAGGCCGAGGCGGCCGCGGTCCTGGGCGGGGCGACGCTGGCCTCGCTGCTGCCAGCGGGCGTCCTCGCGGGAGCGGCCGGCTCCGTACCCCGCGAAGGTGCCGCGTGACGGGCCCCCGGGCCGGGGCCCAGAACACCGGTACGGGCACGGGGGACTTCCGGACCGCGTACCGGATCCAGGCCGCCGCGTTCGCCGACTCCCTGCCCGGTCCGCGCGGGGAATCCGCCGCGGCCGGCGTGGAGGAGGTGTCGTGACGCGGATGCCGGAGGAGCCGGCCCACCCGGGCCGCACGGTGAGCGGCGGGCCCCGGCACACCGTGCCGGTCGACGTCCACCTCATCCTGCGCCGCGATGGCGAGGACGGCCCCCAGATCCTGCTGTCGCGCCGCGCGGGCCCCGTGTACGCGACGGGGCTCTACCACTGCCCGTCGGGCCATCTCGATCCCGGCGAGGACATGGTTCAGGCCGTCATCCGGGAGGCGCGCGAGGAGACCGGCGTCCTCATCAGCCCCGAGGACGTCACCGCGGCCGTGACCGTGCACCACCGGCCCCCGGTCGGAACGGGGAGCAGGATCGGCGTGTTCTTCGAGGTCCGCCGGTGGTCGGGACAGCCGGCTGTGCGGGAGCCCGACCGGTGCGACGACATGGGCTGGTACCCGCTGGAGGGCGGGCTGCCGGAGCCGATGGTGGCGTACTGCCGGGCCGGTCTGGACGCCTACCGTGCCGGGCTGCCCGCGGCCGTCCACTTCCAGGAACCGGGCGACCCCATCCCGTACGCGCCGGAGGGCCCTGACCGCACCCTCCTCCTGCCCGGTCCACCCGGCGGCGGACGGGGCCCCACCCCCTCGTCCTGACCGCGGGCCGGCGGACCCGCCCCGGGTGGGGCGGGTCCGCCGGACGGTCCGTCGGTCAGATCGCGAAGCAACCTCAAAAACTGATGATCCATCAACTACCTGTTACCACACGCTCATTCGCCGCGCGTCCGCCGCACACGGCCGCGCGCCCACAGTGCCCGTGTGCTCCTGCGATCGGCGGTGGCGGTACCGTGGACGGCTACCGCTCGGGGTGTACCCGCGTCCCTGTGTGCGGCCGGCCCGTGCGGGGCTCGTGTGGGAAGAGTGTGAGGCTGCGATGAGTGAGCTGACGAAGCCCGAGGTCGAGGTTCCGGAGGGTGCCGCTCCTACCGAGCTGACCGTCCGGGACCTGGTCGTCGGGGACGGGCCCGAGGTCAAGTCGGGCATGGTGGTCAGGGTCCACTACGTCGGGGTGACGTTCGAGTCCGGCAAGGAGTTCGACGCCTCCTGGGACCGGGGCGAGCCGTTCAAGTTCGCCCTGGGCGGCGGCCGGGTCATCAAGGGCTGGGACCGGGGGGTGAAGGGGATGCGGGTCGGCGGTCGACGCGAGATCATCGTTCCCCCGCGTCTCGGCTACGGCAATCAGTCACCCTCGCGGTTGATCCCGGCGGGCTCGACCCTGGTCTTCGTGGTGGACCTGCTGGACTCCTACTCCGGCACCACCGGGTGGAGCAAGGCCTAGGCCCACTGGTCGCCTCGTGAAGTGGTCGCCGACGAGTTCCCGGTGATGGCCGTGGTCGAGACGGTGCGGTACACCGGGGCGGGCGTGGGATGCGGGCGGCAGCTCGTTCCTGTCCGGTCGGGTGCGGGCGGTCGGCCTGAGCGGCCGCGATCCGGGCCGCCGGCCGGGCGGTACGGGGTGATGCGGTGAGGTGGTGACCTGGTGACCAGGTGACGCGCGGGACGACGACCGCCGCCCCGGCGGCCCCGGTCAGTCGGCGGACCGGCGCCTGCCCCGCCGGCGGCGCGGGTACGGCAGGAGCCGCGGCGCGCGTCGGGCGGCCACGTCCTCGACCCAGCCGAAGGTCAGCACCAGCAGAGCGACCAGCGGTATCGCCACCAGCAGCGTGAACCACTGGCTGGCCAGCAGCCACCGGAGATTGTCGTAGAAGAAGGGGACGCTCCAGAGGGGGTCGATCAGCGGGATCGCGGCCACCAGGGCCATCTGGTGCCACAGGTACACGCTGACCGCGCGCGCGTTGAGCAGGCTGACCAAGCCGTTCCAGCGTTCCAGCACTCGGGGCCACCGGTCCCAGGACGGGCTGACGTGGAGCAGGATCGCGACGAAGCCGAGGGACCACAGGGCCTGGGCGATCGGCCAGGACTCGATGTCGGTCGGCACGGTCGGGTCGACCGGCCTGGTCTGCAGGTACCAGAGCCCGGCCACCATGACCAGCGGCGCGATGGACGGCAGGACGTACTGCGGGATCTTCTTGAGCAGCCCCTCCTGATGGGCCATGCCGAGGATCCAGCAGGAGCCGAACATGGCGAAGTCGTTGGCGGTCTCCCAGACCCGGCCGTAGACGAACTCCTGGTCGGCGAAGAACGAGTTCATGACGATCAGCACCGCCAGGGGGCTGAACAGCGTCACCCACGGGAGCCTTCGCAGCGCCCGGAGCATCAGCGGTGAGAGCAGCACGTACCACAGGTAGGCGCGGAGGTACCAGAGCGGGACGGTGATCTGCAGGGCCCAACCGCCCTCCGTCAGACCGAATCCGGGCAGGGAGTCCGCGTACGGCGGAGTGCTCAGCGGCAGGATCCAGAACGCCATCTTGATCCACCACCAGGTGGGGTGGCCGTCGGAGTCGGGGCCCCAGCCGTCGAGGAGCTGGAGGGTGACCAGGACCGCGCCGAACAGCCACATCGGCGGCAGCAGGCGGCGCAGTCGGCCGCGGATCACGCCGAGGGCGGGACGGCTGAGCGAGCGGGCCATCAGCGAGCCGGCCAGCGCGAACATCACGCCCATCGACGGAAAGAGGAGGGGCAGCCAGAACCAGCCGAAGTTGTGGTAGATCATCACGCGCACCAGGGCCAGCGCGCGCAGCAGGTCGAGGTAACGGTCCCGGCCGCCCTTGCGCGGGGCCGGATCCGGAGTGACATCCGGATCGGGATCGAGATCGGGATCGAGATCCGGGGCCGGATCCGCACCCGGGCCCCGCCCCTGATACGGAAGGGCGAGGATTCTCAGCTGGACCGTGTCCTGGGTGCGCCCGGGGCCGGTGTATGCGGTCACGGTCGGACCTCCACGGGTACGGCGACCTCACCGGTGCGCCGGAGCTTCTGCCAGCGCAGGCGGCCACCGGTCATCGCCGTGATCGCGGACTGCAGCAGGACGATGTACATCAGCTGCCGGTAGACCAGTTGCTGGATCGGCAGGCTGATCAGGTACCAGGGCTTCTCGCCGTCGAGGTGGAAGGCGTACCAGGACAGTGCGGCCTGGAGCAGGATGAAGCCGCCCCAGCTGGCGAGGGTGATGCCCGCGTCCCCGAAGAACACGCCGTACAGCAGGAACAGGTCGACCAGCGGCGCCAGCAGCGGGGCGACCACGCCGAAGAGAACGACGAGCGGCAGGCCGAGCCGGCCGAAGCGTCCGGCCGGGCCCCGGGAGGTCACCGCGCCGCGGTGCTTCCACATCGCCTGCATGCTGCCGTAGCTCCAGCGGTACCGCTGGGACCAGAGCTGCTGGAGGCTGGCGGGTGCCTCGGTCCAGGCCCGGGCGTGCTCGGCGTAGACGATCCGCCAGCCGTCGCAGAGCACCGCGATGGTGATGTCGGTGTCCTCGGCGAGGGTGTCGTCGCTCATCCCGCCGACCCGTCGCAGGGCCTCCTTGCGGAAGGCGCCGACCGCGCCGGGGATGGTCTGGATGACGTTCAGCATGTCGTACATCCGGCGGTCCAGGTTGTGGCCGAGGACGTACTCGATGTGCTGCCAGGCGCCGATCAGGCTGTCTCGGTTGCCGACCTTGGCATTGCCCGCGACCGCGCCGATCGCCGGGTCGCCGAAGGGCTGGACCAGCTCGCGCACGGTGGACGGTTCGAAGACGGTGTCGCCGTCCATCATCACGATGATCTCGTGCGAGGCGGCCGCGATACCGGTGTTGAGGGCGCTGGACTTGCCGCCGTTGGCCTGGCGGATCAGGCGGACGAACGGCAGGTTCATCGCCTCGACGATGTCCGCGGTGCCGTCCGAGGAGCCGTCGTCGATGACGATCACCTCGATCGGATGATCGCTGACGGCAAGGGAGTTGAGGGTGTTGGCTATGCACTCGCGCTCGTTGTACGCCGGGACCAGCACGGTGACCTTCCCGGTGACGGGCGGCCCCCAGGCGTCGCGCCGCTTGGCGCGGCGGGCGTGGATCGGCGCGAGCACGAGCATCAGGCCGAACCGGCCGAAGTTGAGGAAGCCGACGAGGGCCAGTAGTCCGACCAGCACCGGCAGGGTGTGCACGGCGACCTGGGTGGCCCAGATGTATCCCTTGCCCGCCCACAGCTGGTACCCGGTCACCGGGACGGTGGCACTGGAGGCGCCGAGCGCGTCGGAGATGGTGGTGAAGCGGTAGCCCTCGGCCTTCAGCTTGTCGATGATCTGCTCGAGCGCGGCGACGGTCTGGGTACGGTCGCCACCCGCGTCGTGCAGCAGGATCAGCGCGCCCGCACCGGGCCTGGCCGGCATCGCCGCCTTGACGATCTCCTCGACACCGGGGCGCCTCCAGTCGTCGGTGTCCCGGTCGATGAACGCGGTGAGGTAGCCGCGTGCGCCGACGTACTTGATCACCGGGTAGTTCCAGTCGTCCATCGCCGTGGCGTCGGAGGAGTACGGCGGGCGGAACAACGCGCTGTGCACGCCCGCGACGCCGGCCAGCGCCAGCTGGGTCTGCGCCAGCTCCCAGCTGATCCGGGTCGGGGACTGGTACACCAGGTCGGGGTGGGTGAAGGTGTGCACGCCGAGCTCGTGACCGCCCGCGACGATCTTCCGGATCAGCTCCGGGTTGCGGGTGGTCATGGCGCCGGTCACGAAGAAGTCCGCGCGGACGTCGCGGGACGCGAGCACGTCCAGGATCTTCGGAGTCCACTGCGGCGAGGGACCGTCGTCGAAGCTCAGCACCGCGGTGCGGTCGGGGATGTGATAGCTCACGGGCTTCTCGTTCTTGCTGCCGCGCGCGTCGATGACCGGACCACCCTTGAGCAGGTGGTCCGGCACGGTCGTCTTGTCGACCGAGATCGCGATCCGGTCGTCGTGGAAGGCCTCGTTGGTGGCGAGGCCGCGCAGGACGAGAAGCGCGAGCAGGCACGCCAGCAGCGACAGCGGCATGAAGAAGCGCAGCGGCGGCGCGGCCAGTCGGCGCGGCCTGAGCAGGGACTGCCGGCGGCGCTGATGGCGGGACAATGACGCTCCTGGAGATGGGTGGTGCCAAAGATCCGGCGGAAGAACAGGCGGAAGATCAGGGAGAAGATCAGGGGAAGATCAGGGGGTGTTGACCGGGCGGCCCGAGGGGCTCGCCGCGGGCGGCGGCACGGGGGCCGGGGAATCCGGTGTGGTGGCCGGGGAGTCCGGTGTGGTGGCCATGGGCTTCGGGCCGGTGGCCGTGGGCTTCGGCTTGGCCGCCGGGGGTTTCGGTTTGGCGGGCGAGGACTTCGACGGAGCGGCCGACGGCTTCGGTGAGGTGGCCACCGGCTTCGACGGGGTGGCCGAGGGCTTCGGCCGGGGCGTCGCGGAGGGTGAGGCCGGCCGCGGCGAGGACGGCCCGGATGCCGCCGGCGACACCGACGGCGCGACCGACGGGCCGGGTGACGGCGGCGGTACGGCCGAGGGCTGCGCCGCGGGCTGCCGCGATGGCTGTGTGGGGATCCCCATCGCCGGGGCGTCCGCCTGCATGCCGATCAGGCTGCTGCCCATGGCGACCGCCAGGACTGCGCCGACGACGGAAACCGGCCAGCCGAGGCCCCGCAGCAGGCGGCCGCGCAGACCCGACTGGTCGACGAAGACCGGCGCCGGAGCGGGCTCCTCGAAGTCCGGTCCGGCCATTTCAGGCTGCGTGGGGTACGCCGATCCGCGATCAGGGGAACCGTTGACTGAGCGCACCTTGCGGGGCCTTTCATTGCAGGGTACGTAGACCGTGGGATGGCAGGGCGAACGCTAGTGCACCGGGCCAAACCGACTTGGGCCCGATGTGCGGTTTTGGCGCGTTCTGCTCCGAGGCCGTAATCGGATTGGAATGCCAATTGGCGGTACCGGCAAGTAGGCCTGTGTGCGCGGTTGCCCGGCAATGATCAGCACGAATACGGCCGGGGAAGCAGAGGCCGCCGCGAACCTTAGGATGACCCTCTCGCGTGATCAGCCATTGATCCGCTGATCTGTTGTGCGCCCCAAGGAGCCCGTGTGAGTCAGCCCCGCCGCACCCCTCGTCGCCGCGCGTGGACCGCGCTCACGCTGCCCGTCCTCCTGTGCGTACTCGCCGCGTGCTCCGCGGGCGGCACCCTCGCCGGATCCGCCGCCCCCTCCGGCGCGCGCACGCCCAGTGCCTCGCCGACTCCGTCCGGGCCGCCGGGAACCCTGTTCGACGACTTCCGGTACAGCGGCCCCGACGACCCCTCGCTCGGCGACCACGGCTGGGAGGTCCGTACCGGTGGCGGTGGCCCGGGGATCAAGGACACCTGGTCCTCGGCCGGTGCGAGCTTCCCGTCCGACCCGACCGCCCAGGGGGGCAGGGTCCTGCAGCTGCAGTCCTCCACCGACGGCACCAAGCAGGGCACGCGGCAGGTCGAGGTGCAGACCACCGGCACCCCGCTCTTCACGGGAACCTTCGCCGCCCGGGTCCACCTGAGCGACAAGCCCGCCGCCGGCCGCAACGGCGACCACGTCGTGGAGACCTTCTTCCCGATATCGGCCGCGGACTCCTCGGCGAACTACAGCGAACTCGACTACGAGTACCTGCCGAACGGCGGCTGGGGTGCGCCGGGGCCACAGCTCGACACCACGAGCTGGTTCAAGGCCGATCCGCCGGACCGGGTCACCCGCGCGCTCAAGAAGCAGCGCCTGGAGGGCTGGCACATCATGATGATCACCTTCATGAACGGGAAAGTCACCTATTCGCTGGACGGCAAGAATCTGTTCACCAGTTCCGGCAAATACGTCCCGCGCGAGAAGATGGACATGCATTTCAGCAACTGGTTCATCGACCTCCCCTTCACCGGCGATTCACGCACGTGGAACATGAAGGTCAACTGGTTCTACTACAAGGCCGGCGAGTCCGTTTCCCACGCGGATGTACAGAAAACCGTCGCCGGCTTCTACAGTGCCGGAACCAACTTCATCAACACCGTGCCGAAGTCCTGATCCCCGGCTCCTCCGGTCAATGGGAAGGGCCCCGCCGTCCCGGACTTCCGTCCAAGTCGGCGGGGCCGCACCACTCCTGTCGGACCGACAGGTTTCGGCCAGCGGCCCGCCCGGTAGTGCCGCGTCCCGCCTCACTCCGCCCGCGACCGCCCGCGCAGGCGGTGATCGCCGCCTACGAGAAGGGGTCGGTCACCCCGGGGGCGCCACCAGGCCGAGTTCGTAGGCGAGGATCACGAGCTGGACCCGGTCGCGCGCGTCGAGTTTGGCGAAGAGCCGCGCGAGATGGGCCTTGGCGGTGGCCACGCTGATGGTGAGCTCCGCGGCGATCTCCGCATTGGACAGGCCGCGGCCGACCAGGGTCAGGACCTCGCGCTCCCGTTCGGTGATGCCGCCGACGGCTGCCCGGCGGGCCGGGGCGGGGGCGATGGAGGATTCGAGTTCGGGTTCGGGTTCGGGCCGCGCCGCGAACTCCGCGATGAGACGGCGCGTGACGCCCGGCGCGATCAGCGCGTCCCCGGCGGCGACGACCCGGACACCGTCGAGGATGGACTCCAGGGGCATGTCCTTGACGAGGAAGCCGCTCGCCCCGGCGCGGAGCGCACCGTAGACGTACTCGTCGTCGTCGAAGGTGGTGAGGATCAGGACGCGGGTCGTCATCCCCGTCGCCCCCGTCACCCCCGGCGGCGAGGTCTCCGCGTAGATCCGGCGGGTGGCCTCGATGCCGTCGGTGCCGGGCATCCGGATGTCCATGATGGCGACGTCGGGCCGCAGGCGCGCCACCAGTTCCACGGCGTCGGCGCCGTTCCCGGCCTCGCCGACCACCTCCAGGTCGGGGGTGTCGGCGATGAGGACGCGCAGGCCCGTACGGATCAGCGGCTGGTCGTCGACCAGTACCACCCGGATCATCGGGCCGCCTCCACCGGTATCGGGAGTACGGCCGCCACCCGGAAGCCGCCCTCCGGCAGCGGCCCGGCGCTGAACTCGCCGTGCAGCAGTCCCACCCGCTCGCGCATGCCGACGATGCCGTATCCGGAGCCCGCGGCGGCGGCCCCGCCGCGGCCCTGGTCGACCACGTCGACGGCCAGCTCGTCCCGGCGGTAGTCGACGGTCACGGTGCAGCCCCGGGTGCCGGAGTGCCGCACCACGTTGGTGACCGCCTCCTGGACGATGCGGAAGGCCGCCAGGTCGACGTCCGGGGGCAGTTCGCGCCCCTCCCCCCGCCGGCGCACGTCGACCCGGACACCGGCGGCGGCGCTCCGCCCGACCAGGTGGCCGAGGGCGGCGAGGCCGGGGACCGGATCCAGCGGCGCCGGCTCCTCCTCGCCCTTGCGCAGCGCGCCGAGCATCCGCCGCAGGCCGGCGAGGGTCTCCCGGCCGGTGGCCTCGATGGCTTCGAGCGCCTTGCGCGTCTCGGCGGGCTGGGTGTCCATGACCCGGCTGCCCACACCGGCCTGGATGGTGATGATGCCGATGGCGTGGGCGACCATGTCGTGCAGTTCCCGGGCGATCCGCAGCCGCTCGGCGGTGATGGCCTGGCGTGTGGCCTGGGCGCGCACGGTCTCCGCGTGGGCCCGGTCCTGCCGGATCGTGTTGCCGATGAGCCAGGCGATGGCGACGGTCAAGGCGAGCCCGGCCGGCGCCGAGGCGTTGAAGAAGGTGCCGCGGGCCAGCTGCCAGACCGAGTAGCCGGCCAGGGTGGCGACGCAGAGCCCGGCGGCGGGTACGGAGACCCGTCGTGAGCGGGTCGCGGCGGTATGGCCCACGGCCGCGTCGGCCAGCAGGAACAGGACGAAGGTCGTCTCCCGCACCGCCATCCCGATCGAGAACACGGAGCCCGCGAGCGCGACGGCCACGGCGGCCATCGGCGCCCGGAAGAGGAGCAGCGTGCCCAGGGTCGTGACGACGGCGGTGGCCAGCAGCGGTGCGTCCTCGATGTTGCCGTTGTACTGGACCAGGTGACGCAGCTCGTCCGGTCGTTGCAGCATGCGCACGAGGATGAGGGTCACCCAGAAGGCACCCACCCACGCACCCGGTGGTACGCGTCTGAGCAGGGACGGGCGAAGGGCTGCGGTCATCGGTCGATCGTAACCGCGCCCGCCTGCCGCAGCATTGGCCCGCGGACCTAATCCCCCGGGCTACCGGAGGGGACCGTCGGTGTGAACTCCGGGCCGATGCACGGCCGGTGCCCGTACCGGCAGCGTGGAGCCCGTGATCGAATCGAATCGGCTGACCAAACGGTACGGCGACACCGTCGCCGTCGACGACCTGACCTTCACCGTGGAACCGGGCCGGGTGACGGGCTTCCTCGGCCCCAACGGCGCGGGGAAGTCCACCACCCTGCGCATGATCCTGGGCCTGAACGCGCCGAGCAGCGGCAGTGTCACCGTGGACGGGGTCCCCTTCGCCCGCCGCCCGCGCGGACTGCGCCACGTCGGCGCGCTGCTGGATGCCCAGGACGTGCACGGCGGACGGAGCGCGCGGGCCCACCTCTCCGCCCTGGCCCGTGGCAACCGCATCCCCCTGTCCCGCGTGGACGAGGTCCTGCGGGAGGTCGGACTGGCGACGGCGGCGGACCGCCGGATCGGCGGGTTCTCCCTCGGCATGAAGCAGCGCCTCGGCATCGCGGGCGCCCTGCTCGGCGATCCGCCGGTGCTGCTGTTCGACGAGCCCCTCAACGGCCTCGATCCCGAGGGCGTGTTGTGGGTGCGCGGACTGTTCCGACGGCTGGCGTCCGAGGGCCGCACCCTGCTCGTCTCCAGTCACATGATGGCCGAGATGGAGCACACCGCCGACCGGATCATCGTCATCGGCCGGGGCCGGCTGATCGCCGACGAGAGCCTGGCGGAGTTCTCGGCGCGGCACGCCTCCCGGGGCGTGACGGTCCGCACCCCCGACCCGGCGGCCCTGGAGGCCGTACTCGTCGGCGAGGGTGCGGCGGTGGCGCGGGAAGGCGGCCCGGCCGTCCGCGTCACCGGTCTGACCGCGGCCCGGATCGGCGACCTCGCCCACCGGCACCGCATCGTGCTGCACGAACTGGCCCCGCACGCCTCGTCCCTGGAGGCGGTGTTCCTGTCCCTCACCGCCGACAGTGCCGAATACCTCGCAGGAGAAACCCGATGAGCACCCGGACTCCGTCCCGCACCGGGCCGTTCGGGCGGACGGCCGAGCCCTCGGCGGCCGCTTTCACCGACCTGCTCGCCGCCGAGTGGATCAAGATGCGGTCGCTCAGGTCCACCTACTGGGTGCTCGCCCTCAGCGCGGTCGCGGCGATCGCGATCAACGTGAACGGCGTCCACTCGGACCTGCCGTACATCGACCAGTCGCACCCCCAGGTTCCCGGCGAACCCCCCTACACGTACGACCCGTTGTTCCACGGACTGAGCGGCATCGCCGCCGCCGTCATGACTCTGGCCGCGGCCGCTTTCGGGGCCATCACCGTCTTCGGCGAATACGCGACCGGGATGATCCGCACCACCTTCGCCGCCGTTCCCGACCGGCGCGCGGTGATCACGGCCAAGGTGGTCATGGTCGCAGCGATCACGCTCCTGCTCGGCGTCCTGGTCTCCGTGACCTCGTTCTTCACCGTCAACGCGATGCTGTCCTCCCGGCACGTCGGGCTCTCCATCCACGACCCCGGCTGCCTGCGGGCCGTCGTGGCCTACGCAGCGGTCGTCCCGGTGTGCGCGCTGATCGGCATGGCGTTCGGGGCCGTCCTGCGCCACGCCACGGCCTCGATCGTCGCGGTCGTGGGCCTGCTCTTCCTGATGCCCTTGCTCTTCGGTGGCGACCGGTACAGGTTCCTGAAGGAGATCGGCAACCACCTGCCGCTCGCCGCCCAGGCCCGGCTGGCCCTGAACCCGGACTCCTACACCTCCTTGGGTGCCTACCCGGGCACGGTCACCGGCTCCTGGGTCGCGCTCGCGGGCTGGGCGCTCGTCGCGGTGATAACGGCCGTGACGGTCGTACGGCGACGAGACGTCTGAGAGGACCCCGGCCCGCCCCTGGTCCCCTCACCCCGCGTGCGGCGGGGGTGCCGGGAGGGCGGGCCTTGACCTCGTGGAAGGCGCTCGCCGGGAAGAAGACGATGGTGTCGCGCTCGGGTTCGACGGTGCGGCAGGACTCCTCGGGCCGCGCCCCGCCGTCGCCGAGCAGGGTTTCGTACAACCGGAGTTGGCCGCCGCCGGAGCGCTGGGGGCGGCGGTGGTAGTACACCGCCGACAGGGCCGGACCGACGTCGCGGACCCGTGAGGCGCCGGAGTGCGTGCCGGGGTCGTGGACCGCCCTCGTCCCTCGCGTACGCCGACAAGGGCGGCCGCCGCTCGCGTCCGGCGGGCGCCGGTCAGGACTGGCTGTTGAGGAATCCGATGACGCCGGCGCCCCACCAGCCGGTCTGGCTGACGGTGGCGGCCGCTCCCGACTGGACGAGGAAGCGCACGGGGACGCCGGTGTCCCGGTACTGGTACCGCTCCAGGCGCTGGCCGAGCCAGTGCGCGTAGAGGCCGTTCAGGGTGATGACCAGGACCAGGGTGATCTTGGTGAGGGTGAGCTTCGATTCCATGTTCGGGCTCAGGAAGAGACCCGTGACGAGGAGGCCCGCGAGGCCGCCCCAGATCGGAACCTGCAGCGTGGTGGCGGTGTTCAGGATGTCGGCCAGGCGGCGGCGCCCGAGCAGCCACAGGATGGCGAACCAGTCGACGGCCAGTACGGCGCCCAGGCCCACGACCATGGCGGCCAAGTGGAGGAAGCGGGCGGTGGTCTGGAGCGTCGGGTCCGCGTGGACATGGCCGGACACCCAGCACGCACCGGTCAGGGCGGCGGCACTGAAGACCCCGAGCGCTCCGAGCACCCATACCGGGGTCGGCTGCCGTCCGTCCCCCTCGGAGCGGAGCGGGGGCACGGGCACGGGCCCGACGGGAACGGATATCTGCGTGTCAGCGGAGAGGGCCATGATTCAGCTCGCCCCGTCGTCTGCGGCGGGGCGGCGGCTGGGGACATCGCGACGTCCGGGCGATCTTCGCATGGCTGATTTCTTCCATAAGGACAAGATAAGAGTTAGGCAAGGCGAACCTAAGTCATCCTCGGACTTGTCCGTCAACCCGTCTCGCCATGCGGAAGGCTTGCGTCCACAATCACAGCGAGCTACGCCCTGCCACCGCCCGCCCCGTCACTCAGTGCGCGTGGCCGTCGGTGTGCGGCGCCGCCGAAGGAGCGGGCTTCGGCTTCGCGGTGGGCGAGGCCCCGGGGGCGGTTGCCGCCGGGTTCGCCGGGGTGGTGGCAGGGGCGTGGCCGTCCTCGGCGGGTTCCTCGGCCCCGCCGTGGCTGTGGCCGCCGGCGGGCGCGCTCTCCATGGAGGCGGCAACCTCCCGCAACCCGAGGAAGGCGAGGGCCGCGGTGACGAGGACGGCCAGGCCGACGGGGCCGAAGACCCGGCGCGCCGGGGTGTCCGCGTCCTTGATCACATAAGCGACGAAGGAGACGAGGAGTCCGGCGGGGACGAGAACGGCGCCGCGGGCGGGGAAGTCGTCGAAGTGCTGGAGGCCGCCGCTGAGCATGCCGATGCCGAAGGACAGCAGCAGCGAGGCGCCCATCACCAGCAGCAGACGGGGCAGCCCCGGACGCTCCCTGGTGAGCACGAACTCGTTGAGCACGGTCGCGGCGAGGAAGACGAGGGCGCCGTACGCGGCGATGCGGGTGTAGCGGTCGGGGTCGAGCGGGTGGTGGACGACGGCGCCGCTGATGAGGCCGGCGCCGACGAAGTAGCCGACGTAGCCGAGGTACCGGGCGGCCAGGGGCCGGGGCCGCGCCGGGCCGGCGTGCCGCTTGCGCCGGGCGGCGCGTCCCGTGGCGGGAGTGTCGGTTGAGGCGTCCGCGGTTCGGGTGCCGAGGAGTTGGGGCGAAGTCATGTGCGAGTTCCTTTGATGCTGCGTGCGCGGCTCATCGCCCGGCCGGCCACGAGAGGGCGGACCGGGTCTCGATGAGAATCGGGTCGGATCGGGGCGAAGGGCCCGGATCTATACCCGGTGCACCACCGAGCCGAGGACACTGCGCAAGGGAGGAAGGCCGGACGGAACGGTCCGTTCCCACGAGGCCGTCCGCATCGCATCGACGGCGGGAGACGAGCCGTCGAGGGGAACCAGCGGCGGCGCGGGCAGCTCCGCACCCTGCTGCGGGTGACCGGAGGCGCACGCCTCGGCGGGATGCCCGTGCCCGGTTCCGTCACCGTGCTCGGTGGCGTCACCGTGCCCGCTGGCGTCACCGTGCCCGTAGCCGTGCCCGCTGGCGTCGCCGGGCCCGGTGGCGTCGCCGTGCCCGCGGGATGACTCGTCGCCGTGGAGACCCGCACCCGCGCCGTCCAGCCCGATGACATCCAGGTGGGCCACCGGAACCGCACCGCGGGCGACGTGCGCAGAGGCGCTGTCGGCCCCGGCGGCGTGCGTGTAGAGGAACGCGAACAGCAGGGCGGCCAGCCACAGCAGTCGCAGCGCACCCGCCGGACGGCGGGCCCGCTTCGCGCCGTATGCGGCTGGGGCCGTGATCATGCCGAGACCCTATCCGGCGGCCGGGATCCACCGCGCGGCGGCCCCGTTGCCGCGCGGTGTACGGACGCGGGCCGTTCTCCGTCGCGCGCCGCCACCCTCTCTCGCGGCTCCCGTGGTTGCATCCACAGCGGAGGGGCGCGTTCACCGGGACCTGGAGGAGGCTGGATGTCCGGCTCGGCCGACGACCCCGCACGGCTCCACACCCGCGAACGCCTCCGCGGGCGGGGCGCGATCCTCCGCCCTCCCCCGCGCGCGATGCGCAGGGATCTGGCCCAGCTCGTCTGCGCGGTCGGCGGAGCGGCCCTGGGGGTGGCCCTCCCCCGGCTCTCGCTGGGTCCCGAGGTGGATGCCGGTCCCGTGGTCACGCTCCTGTTCACCCTCGGGTTCGGTGTCATCAGCCTGGTGAGCATCATCTACTCGATGCTGTTCCTGGTGATCCAGTTCTCCGCCAGCACCTTCACTCCACGCCTCGGCCTCTTCCGGGACGATCCGATCGTGTGGCGCACCTTCGCCTTCACCGTCGGCGTGTTCGTCTTCAGCATCACCTCGGGGCTGGCCATCGGAGCCCGCAAGACGGCTGTCTCGACCCTCGTTCCGGGTACCGCCATGGTGCTCACCCTGATCGCGCTCACCCTCATGCGGACGCTGCAGACGAGGGCGTTCCTCTCGATCCAGCTCGGCCATTCGCTGACCGCGATCGCCACGCGCGCGCACCGGCTGTTCGACGAGCTGTACGTCCGGCCGTACGACCCGGAAACGGCCACGGCCACGGCCACGGCGACGGCGACGGCCAGGCCCGCACCGCCCCCGGGGGCCGTCACCACCGCCGTCCGGTGGTCCGGACCGGCGGTGGTGGTGCAGCGGATCGACGTACGCGCCCTGGTCGGTCTGGCCGAGCGGCACGACTGCTCCATCGCCTTCCTCGTCGCCCCGGGAGCGACCGTGTCCCGGGGCGTGAAGCTCGCCGAGGTGACCGGCGGCGAGCTGCCCGAGGCGGTTCTGCGCGACGCTCTGGAGACGGGGGTCGAGCGCACCTTCGATCAGGACCCCGACCTGCCCTTCAGGCTCCTCGCCGACATCGCGCTGCGCGCGCTCTCCCCGGCGATCAACGATCCGGCCACGGCGGCGGACAGCCTGGACCGCCTCGAAGACCTGCTGATCCGGCTCTCCGGCCACGACCTGAGCATCGGCCAGTTCACCGACGGGGACGGCCGGTTGCGGCTGACGATCCCGGTGCCGGACTGGGAGCGGTACGTACGCACGGCCGTCGACGACCTCCTCTTCTCCGCCGCCGGTTCCCCGATGGCACTGCGCCGGTTGCACGACCTGCTGGGCCGGCTGGCGGAGCGGATCCCGGAGAGCCGGCGCGAGGTCGTACGGGAGCGGCTCCAGTGGGTCGACCGGACGGGCCGGGAGAGGTATCCGTTCCTCTGGGCCCGTGCCGGGGCGGCGTGAGCAACTCGGGCCCCGCCCCGGCGTCCCCCCGACCGCACACCGCCCTCTGCCGGCTCCTTCGGGTCAGCGGGCGGAGGGCGGTGTGCGGTCGGGGACCGTGGTGCACAGGGCCCAGATCACGAAGACTCCGAGGGCGATCGAGACGAGGGCCCATATCGGGGCGTAGGGCAGCCACATGAAGTTGACGACGACGCTGAGTCCGGCCAGGACGATGCCCGTGGCGCGTGCCCACGGGGCGTTCTTGAGGATTCCCCATCCGACGACGCCGAGGACGATGCCGAGCAGCAGGTGGATCCAGCCCCAGGCCGTGGTGTCGAACGCGAAGACGTAGTCGCCGATCCTGGTGTACACGTCGTCGTCCGCGATGCCGGCGATGCCCTTGAGGACGGCGATGACCCCGTCGGCCAGGAGGACGACGCCGGCGAACATCGTGCCGCCCGCGGCCCAGGCGCTCCCGGCGCCCGCCGGGGCCCCGCCTCCCGGTGAAGCGTGCTTCGGGGTACCCGTCGGGGATGCGGTCTGTGCCATGGGGAAGCTCCTTCGTCCTGCGGGCGTCGATGGGCCACGCCCTCCCCACCCTTGGGGCGGATCCGCCCGGCCGGACAGCCGAGTACGGCCGAACGGGCGAATCACTCTGACGACTCGGCAGGTGACAGCAAGTCACTTAAGGGAAATTGTGGTGAATTGTCTAATTCTGGGTTGCACTGGACGCCGGCAACACCGTCCATGAACTGGAGCGTTACGTGGCATCCACGACCCTCACCGTCTGGAAGTTCTCCACTCCCGAGGGAGCGCAGCAGGCGGAGTCCGCCCTGCTCGCCCTGCAGAAGGAACAGCTCATACAGGTGCACGACGCGGCCGTCGTCACCTGGCGCGAGGAGGCCAAGAAGCCGAAGACCCAGCAGCTGAACAGCCTCACGGGAGCGGGCGCGCTCTCCGGCACCTTCTGGGGCATGCTCTTCGGACTCCTGTTCTTCGTGCCGCTGCTCGGCGCCGCCGTGGGTGCGGCGGCCGGGGCCATCGGCGGATCCCTCTCCGACGTCGGCATCGACGACCAGTTCATCGACGAAGTGAAGTCCGAGGTGAAGCCCGGAACCTCCGCACTGTTCCTGCTCTCCTCCGACGCCGTGGTCGAGCGGGTCCGCGGCGCCTTCCCGGGCGGCCAGGCCCAGCTGATCCGCTCGAACCTCTCCGGCCCGCAGGAGCAGCAGCTCCGCGAGGTCTTCGCGGCCTGAGCGGGCACCACTTGAGACACCGCCGCCCCGTGCGGGATGTTGGCCGAGCTGAGGAAGGGGCCCGAGCGGTGAGCGTTCCGCGGACGGCAGGACCCGAGGACAAGACCACGGCGGGGTTCGTGGCCCCCTGGCTGCGCCGCTACCGCAAGAGACGGTTGCGGGGCGACACGCTGGGCGCCCTCACCGCGTGGGCACTGATCGTGCCCGAGTGCGTCGCCTACGCGCAGATCGCCGGGGTTCCCCCGCAGAACGCCTTCTACGCGGCCCCGGTGGCCCTTCTCGTGTACGCACTGCTGGGCCGCTCCAACTTCCTTCTCATCGGGGCCACTTCGGCCGCGGCCGTACTGTCGGCCGCCACCGTCTCGGCCGTCAGCCCCGCCCCCGAGGACGCCGTGGGGCTGTCGGCCGCACTCGCCGTGATCGTGGGCGCGGTACTGCTGGCCGCAGGGCTGGCCCGGCTCGGGTTCCTCACCACCTTCCTCGCCGAACCGGCCCTGGTGGGCTTCCTGTTCGGCATGGCCCTGACCATCGTCGTCCGGCAGGCCGCGAAGCTCGTCGGAGTCCCCGGCGGTGACGGCGACTTCTTCGAACGGCTGTGGACCGTCCTGTCCGGAGCCCCGCACTGGTCCCTGGTCACCCTGGGCGTCGGGGCGGGCGCGCTCGCCGTGCTGTTCTCCTGGAGCGCTTCGTCCCGCGCCTGCCCGCCTCCCTGATCGTCCTGGTGGCCGCCCTCCTCCTGTCGGCGGCCCTCGACCTGGAGAGCCACGGCGTCGAGACCGTCGGTCACATCCCCTCGGCCATCCCGGTCCCCCACCTGCCGGGGATCCCGGCCGCCGACTGGATCGCACTGTTCGGCGGCGCCCTCGGCGTGGCCCTGGTGGTCTTCGCCGAGGCCTTCAGCATCGCCAACCGCTTCGCCCGGGAACACGGCCAGGAGGTGGACGCCGACCGGGAGATGGCGGCCATCGGCTTCGCCAACATCGCCGTCGGGTTCTTCCGCGGCTTCGTCGTCTCCGGCAGCGCCTCGCGCAGCGCGGCCGCGGCCGGAGCGGGCGGCCGGACCCCGATGGTCTCGCTGATCGCGGCGGGGCTGATCCTGCTGACCGGCGCCTTCCTCACCCCGCTGTTCACGGACCTGCCCGAGCCGGTCCTCGGCGCCATCGTCATCTTCGCCGTACGCGGCTTCCTGCGGTTCGGGGAGCTGCGCCGCTATTTCCGTCTGGACCGGCGCAGCCTGTGGGTCGCGCTCACCTCCCTGTTCGGTGTGCTCCTCTTCGACCTGCTGCCCGGACTGCTGCTCGCCGTCGCGCTCTCCCTCGTGCTGTTCATCGGGGCCGCCGGCCGGCGCAACGTCGCCCTCCTCGGCCGGCTGCCCGGGACCCGGCTGTACGGCGACACCGCCGGACACCGGGACGCCACCACCGACCCCGCCGTGCTCGTCCTGCGCCCCGACGGCAGCCTCTTCTTCGGCAACGTGGACCGGGTGCGGCTGGCCGTACTGGAGCAGACGCGGGGCACCCCGGTGGCGCCCCGGGCCGTGGTCCTGGACCTGACCGCCTGCTTCCAGCTCGGCGTTCCCGTCCTGGACACCCTGGAGGAACTCCGCGAGGAACTCGGCCGGCAGGGCGTCGCCCTGCACCTGGCCCGGCTGCGCTCGCCGGCCGCCGCGGAACTGGCCCGCCACCCGCTCGGCGATCGCCTTGGCGCGCACGGGATCCACCGCACCGTGGACGCGGCGGTATCGGCCGCCGGGAGCCGCATGCCCGAACTCCCCCCGGATGCAGCTCATTAGTTTGTATGTCAGGTTTTGATCATAAGTTCCGAAAGGGGAGGATTTCCATGAAGCGTCTCCCGATCACCGCGGCCCTGGGCGCGGCCGCGGCCCTGTTCCTCACCTCCTGTTCCTCGGACGACCCGAGCCCCAAGGCCCAGGCGACCCAGGCCGCCTCGGAGCTCTGCACCGGTCTCTCGACCCTGAAGGCCGACCAGGCCAAGCTGGCGGCGCTGGACCCGGCTTCCGCGACGAAGGACCAGGTCAAGGACGCCGTCGACGCGGTCCAGAAGGACTGGGACAACGTCTCTTCCTCCCTGGAGGACCTTGAGGCAGCGAAGAAGTCGGCGGTGGGCACCGCCGTCGGCGACCTCAAGTCCGGCTTCGGGAACCTGCCCGGCGACACCACCGGATCCGAGGCCCTGACCCAGCTGAAGCCCCAGATCCAGAAGTTCGACGAGACCCTCGTCGCGGCCCAGGTCGGCGTCACATGCCCCTGACCCCCGTGCACCGCAAGTTGGCGATCCGCGGCGCCTGCGGCGCGCTGCTCGCGGTGGCGGTGCTCGCCACGACGGCCGGCTGCTCCGACTCGGACGGTGACGTGTCGAGCGGGGCGTCCAAGGCGGCCTCGGCCGCCGCCTCGGTCCAGTCGGAGGCCGCCGACGCGGTGGACTCGGCCACCGCGGCCGCGAAGAAGAAGCTCGACGAGGTCAAGGACGGTGTCGACGCCAAGGACGCGGTGACGCTCGGCAGCGTCACCACCGACGGCGACGGACTGTCGGCCGTCACCGTCACGGCCCGCAACACCGACGGATCGACGAAGTCCTTCGCCGTCCAGGTCGACTACAAGGACGCCTCCGGCAACCCGCTGGACACGGTGGTCGTCACCGTGTCCGACGTGCCCGCCGGGCAGCCCAAGGACGCGACGGCGCGCAGCACCCACAAGCTCTCGGGCGACGTGCGCGCCTCCCTCGGCACCGCGCTCAGGTACTGACCCGGCTCGCCGACTTCGAGCACCTCAACGAGTACGGAAGGAAGGGGGGCTCCAGAGCGCCCTAAAGCGCCCCGGCCGGCGCGGGCAGCGGCGGGAGGGCCGGCTCGGAGAGCCAGGACCTGAAGAGGTCCTCCAGCGGCTCGGCCGTGTAGCGGGCCGCGTGCGCGGTGAAGCCGGCCGTGGTGACCACGCCGTGGCGGTGCACGGTGGCCCATTCCCGCAGCATGCGGAAGAACGGGCCGTCCCCCAGTGCGCAGCGGATCGCGTGCACGGCCAGGCCGCCGCGCTGGTAGAGGCGGTCGTCGAACATCAGCTTGCGTCCCGGGTCGGCCAGCAGGAGGTCCTGCGGCTGCCCGGACAGCAAGCGGTGTGCGGCGGCCGCCAGTTCGTGCGCGGTGCGGCCTCCGGAACCCTCGGACCAGAGCCATTCCGCGTACTTCGCGAAACCCTCGTTGAGCCAGATGTGCCGCCAGTCGGCGATGGTCACGCTGTTGCCGAACCACTGGTGCGCGAGCTCGTGGGCGATGAGCCGCTCGGAGCCGCGTACGCCGTCCACGTGGTTGGCGCCGAACAGGGAGAGTCCCTGGGCCTCCACCGGCACGTCCAGTTCCTCGTCGGCGACGACCACCGCGTACTCGCCGAAGGGGTAGGGGCCGAACAGATCCTCGAACAGCTGCATCATGGCGGGCTGCCGCGCGAAGTCGCGGGAGAAGCGGGGCAGCAGGTGCGCCGGTACGTGGGCGCTCTGCGGGACCCCGCCCAGTCCGGGGTCGCCGAGCAGCACCGTCTGGTACATGCCGATGGACAGGCCGACCAGGTAGGTGGAGGTCGGCGCGGGCTGCTCGTACACCCAGGTGGTCGTGGAGGCCCGGGTCGTCCGGGTGAGCAGCCTGCCGCCGGCCACGACGGTGTAGGCGGAGGGGGTGTTGACCGAGATCTGGTACGAGGCCTTGTCCGCGGGCCGGTCGTTGCACGGGTACCAGGAGGGCGCGCCGACGGGCTGGCTGGCCACCAGCGCGCCGTCGGTCAGTTCCTCCCAGCCGAGCCCGCCCCAGGGGCTGCGCACTGGTGTGGGGTTGCCCGCCCAGTGCACCTCCACGGTGAAGGCGGCGCCGGCGGGCAGCGGCTTGGGCGGCCGGACGCGGAGTTTGCCGCCGCGGTGGCTGTAGTGCGGGGCCCGGCCGTTCACCAGGACCCGGCCTATTTTGAACTCGGCCAGGTTGAGGTGGAACTCGGTGAGCGGCGCCCGCCCGGCGATCGCACTGAGGCGGGCCGTCCCGGCGAGCCGGTTGGGACCGGGACGGTACTCCAGAGCGAGTTCGTACCGGTGCACGCGGTAACGGGGGTCGCCGTTGGCCGGAAAATACGGGTCCGATGCCGCTGTCTTCTGGCCGTTCACTGCCGCTTCCGCTCCCTGCGTTGTGCTCGTACGACGTGCTGGTGCCGGTGCCGCTGGGTCCGGACGCCCCGTTCGCAGCGCCCGGACCCGCCGTTCAGGACCGCCACGCCTCGATCGGGTTGCCCAGCCAGCGGGTGTCGGCGGGAACGGATTCCCCGGCCATAACGAGGGAGGCGGGGCCCAGAGTGCTGCGGGCCCCGACCGTGCTCCCGGGCAGGACGATTCCACCCGGGCCCAGGGTGGCGCCCTCACGGAGGACCACAGTATCCGTCCTCAAGATCCGGTCGTGGAAGAGGTGCGTCTGCAACACGCAGCCCCGATTCACGCTGACCGCGTCACCCAGGGTGACCAGGTCGGTTTCGGGCAGCCAGTAGCTCTCGCACCACACGCCCCGGCCGACCCGGGCGCCGAGTGCGCGCAGCCACAGGGACAGTACCGGCGTGCCGGGCACCGAGCCGATGAGCCAGGGCACGGCGAGCACCTCGACGAAGGTGTCGGCCAGTTCGTTGCGCCACACGAAGCCGCTCCACAGCGGGTGCTCGCCCGTGCGGTGCCGTCCGACCAGCAGCCACTTCGCGGCCGCCGAGACCACGCACGCGGCGGTACCGGCGGCGAGCAGGACCGCTCCGGACAGCAGCGCGGTCACCCACGGGCCGGGCCCGTCCGCCGCGGCCAGCGCGCAGAACGCGGCCACGGTCAGCACGGCCAGCGCCGCCGAGCAGAACACCGGGACCAGCCGGCACAGCTCCACCAGCCCGCGCGCCCACAGCAGCCGCGCCGGCGGATCGTACGTCCGGCTCTGGTCGGAGTCCGCGGTGGACCTCGGCAGCCGCACCGGCGGCAGGCCGAGGTACGAGCTGCCCTTCTTGGCCTTCTTCGGGGTGGCCGACAGGACGCCGACCAGCCCGTCGTCCGGCACGGAACGGCCCGGCGCGGTCATTCCGGAGTTGCCGAGGAAGGCCCGGCGGCCGATCTCGGAGTGTCCGATCCGCAGCCAGCCGCCGCCCAGCTCGTAGGGGGCGGTGAGGGTGTCGTCGGCGAGGAAGGCGCCCTCGCCGACGGTGGTGAGGCTCGGCAGCGCGAGCACGGTGGAGACCTCGGCGCCCCGGCCGATCTTCATGCCGAGGAGCCGCAGCCACACCGGTGTGATCAGCCCGGCGTACAGGGGGAAGAGGGTTTCCCGGGAGAGGTCCATCAGCTGGGTGACCGTCCAGGCCTGCCAGCCGATCCTGCTGTGCGTCGGATGGACGCCCGTGCGCAGACCGAGGCTGAGGAGGCGTACGGAGACCAGGATCAGGGCCGCGTACGCGAACCCGAAGGCGAGCGCCCCGGGCACCACGGCGAGCAGCGCTCCGGCCAGGGCCCGGCCCGCTCCGGCGTCGGCGGGCACGAACCGGGCCGCCACCAGAAGGGCGGGCAGGGCGGCGAGTACGGGCAGGGAGGTGAGGCAGAAGCCGGCCGCCCCGTAGGCGGCGCGCCAGGGCAGACCGCGCGGCGGGCGCTCCTTGGGCCAGTTCCGCTTGGCCTTGCCGAGCTTGCCGGCGGGGGCTCCGGCCCAGCGCTGGCCGGTCGGGATCTGGCCGACGACGGCGGAGCCGGGGGCCACCTCGGCCCGCTTTCCGACGCGGGCGCCGGGGAAGAGGATGCTGCGGGTGCCGACCACGGCGCCCGCGCCGACCCGCACGGCGCCGATCTCCAGCCGGTCCCCGTCCAGCCAGTGGCCGGAGAGGTCCACCTCGGACTCCACGGCGCAGCCGCGGCCGAGTTTGAGCATGCCCGTGACGGGCGGCAGCGAGTGCAGGTCCACCTCGGGGCCGATCTTGGCGCCGAGGGCCCGCGCGTAGCGTTCCAGCCAGGAGCCGGTGAGCGAGGTGGCGCCGGAGTATTCGGCCAGCCGTTCGGCCGTCCACAGCCTCAGGTGAACGTTTCCGCCGCGCGGGTGGCGCCCCGCCTTGACCCCGCGCAGCAGCAGCCGGGCGCCGCCGGCGGCGATCGCGAGGCGGCCGGGCGGGCTGAAGAGCAGTGCGGCGCCGGCGGCGACGAGCCACCAGGAGGCGGCGGGCGCCCACGGGTAGGCGCCGAACCAGTGCAGGACGTTGCCCAGGGCGAGCACCGCCACCGTCCAGCGCAGGCCGACCAGGGTGAACAGCGGGAGCAGCAGCAGGGTCTGGATCACCTTGGTCCGGCGCGGCACGGGCACGATGGTCCGGACCGCCCCGTCGTCCTGTGCGGACTTCTCCAGGTGCCGGGCGAGCTTGCGCAGGGTGGGGTGCTGGTAGATGTCGACGACGGCGGCGCTCGGGTAGCGGGTGCGCAGCCGGGTGGTGAGCTGGGCGGCGGCAAGGCTGTTGCCGCCGATCGCGAAGAAGTCGTCGGCGGCGCCGGTGACGGCCACGCCCAGGGTCTCGCTCCACTGCTCGGCGAGCCAGGCCTCGGTCCCGTAGAGCTGTTCGGTGGGTCCGCTGGTTTCCAGTTCCGGGAGCGGCCAGGGCAGGGCGTTGCGGTCCACCTTGCCGGAGGTGCGGGTGGGCAGCTCCTCCACCGGGGCGAGCAGCGGTACGAGGGCCGCGGGCAGTTCGGAGCGCAGCCGGGTGACGGCCGCCGCGTGGTCCCAGCCGTCCTGGGTGACCAGGTAGCCGACGAGGAGCTGGTTGCCGCTGCGCGCCGTACGGACGGCGGCTGCCGCGCCGGCGACCCCGGGCAGGGCCTGGAGGGCGGCGTCCACCTCGCCGAGCTCGATCCGGCGGCCGCCGAGCTTGATCTGCTCGTCGCCGCGGCCCAGGAAGACCAGGCCTTCGGGTTCGGCGCGGACGAGGTCGCCGCTGCGGTAGGCGCGCTCCCAGCCGAGGGACTTCAGCGGGGCGTACTTCTCCGCGTCCTTCTCGGGGTCGAGGTAGCGGGCCAGGCCGACGCCGCCGATGACGAGCTGGCCGCTGCCACCCATGGGGACCGGTTCGCCGGACTCGTCGACGACGGCCAGTTCCCAGCCGTTCAGCGGGAGGCCGATGCGGATGGGCTCCTCGCCGGTCAGCAGGGAGGCGCAGGCCACGACGGTGGCTTCGGTGGGGCCGTAGGTGTTCCAGACCTCGCGGCCCTCGGTGACCAGGCGCTGGGTGAGCTCGGGCGGGCAGGCCTCGCCGCCGAAGATCAGCAGCCGGACCTCGCCCAGGTCCTCGGGCTCCCACAGGGCGGCCAGGGTCGGCACCGTGGAGACCACGGTGATCTCCTGCTCGGCCAGCCAGGGGCCGAGGTCGGCGCCGCTGCGGACCTGCGAGCGGGGTACGGGGACCAGGCAGGCGCCGTAGCGCCAGGCCAGCCACATCTCCTCGCAGGAGGCGTCGAAGGCCACGGACAGCCCGGCCATGACCCGGTCACCGGGGCCGATGGGCTCCTCGGTGAGGAACAGCGCGGCCTCGGCGTCCACGAAGGCGGCGGCGCTGCGGTGGCTGACGGCCACGCCCTTGGGCTTGCCGGTGGAGCCGGAGGTGAAGATGATCCACGCGTCGTGTTCGGGGCCGGGGCGGGCCGCGGGAGCGCCCGCGGGGGCGGGGCCGGGTCCCTTGACCGGCGCGGCGACCTCGATGCGCTGGTCGGCGCCCAGCACGGCCCGTACTCCGGCCTCGCCGAAGACCAGGTCGGCCCGCTCGTCCGGGTCCTCGGCGTCCACGGGCACGTAGGCGGCGCCCGCCGCGAGGACGGCCAGGATGCCGGCGTACAGCTCGTTGGTCCCGGAGGGCACCCGGACGCCGACCCGGTCTCCCAGCCCCACTCCGGCGGCCGCGAGGGCTCGGCGCCGTCGCTCCACCTCGACGGCGAGCGCCCGGTAGGTCAGCCGGGTGGCTCCGTCGTCCAGGGCGAGCTCGTCGGGGTGGGCCCGTACGGAGTCCTCGAAGACGTCGACGAGGGTACGGGTCGGGGCGGCGGGTCCGGCCGTGAACAGGGCCGACTTGCCGGACTCGGCGGGCCCGTCCCCGGCGTCGGGCGCGGCCCCTGCGCCGAGCCCGTCGAGCCCGGTCCCGTCGTCGAGCAGAGTGACTTCACCGTGCTCTGGTGTGGCTGCCATCGACCCTCGCGTCGTGTTCCCGGAAGGCTCCGGGTCGCCGGGCGGAGCCCGGGTCTGCCCAGGTTGTTCCGGTCCAGCGCCAAACAACCCGCCAGTCTAGTGCGACATCAAGGATTTTCTGTTTCAAGCCTTGTGCGTGGCCGGGAAGGAAGGGTAAAAGGCGGCGCGGGCCCCGGCGCCGGTGGGGGGCGCGGCGGCGCCCCGGGACCGGGGGGGGGGGGGCCCGCCGGCGGGCGGGTGGGCCCCCCGGGGGGTGTCCCGGGGCGCACC